>DATBUB010000338.1:0-7242 GCA_036516555.1 Bacillaceae bacterium | reverse complement strand
CCCGGAAGGACGAAGTATGGATTTCAGATAGCGGCCTGATCACTATTGCCGGCGGCAAGCTTACCGGATATAGGAAGATGGCTGAACATGTAACGGACACCATTTGCAAACAATTTGAGGAAGAAGGGAAAGGAACCTTTAAAAAATCCCCCACAAAAAACATGAGGCTGTCGGGAGGCGATTTCAGCAGTTCCGCGGAATATCCCGTCTATGTCGACGGGATGAGCAAGGCATTGATGCGATTGGGCATTGGGGAAGAAGAATCCCGTAATATGGCCTCTTTTTATGGAACCAATACAGATGTATTGCTTGCTCTTGCTGAAAAAGAGGACGTAGAACCTTCCTTGCCACTGGAAGTGAGGCTGAAGCTTCTTTACGCATTAAATTACGAAATGGCGCTATCACCCTCCGACTTTTTCATCCGGAGAACGGGAGCTATGTACTTCCACATTGAATGGGCAGAGAAATATAAAGCACCTGTTGTGGAGTATATGAAATCTTACTTCGGCTGGAGTGAAGAGGAATACGCCCGCCATTCATCTGAACTGGACAAAAGAATCCAAGAAGCAAAGGCGTTTTCAGAGGGGAGTGAGTAAATGGCTTTGTGCCCCTTCTGCCCTATTGACAGGCAATCATTGAATCAATACGTATTCAATGGTTGTTTTTTATGTTATTGAATTTGAAGCCAGCTTCAATCTTATAGGGTCCCTGCTGTTCAATTGCAAAAGTTTTTAAAAAGCCTGTATGTTGTGATCGGTACATTAAGAAAATCGCATTCGTTATTAAAGCAAATAGAAGACTGTCTTTTTGAAATAGAGTGGCAGATGAATTAAAGGCCAGTGTGACAAATTTCTACAAAATTTCTCATGAATCTCTCATTTTCATCACAGAGCTTTGTTATTTTCTCTGGATATGATATTACCAGTAAGAAAAATTTAACAACAGAGGAGAGATTATCATGAAAACATTTTTAGTCACAGCCATGGGTGCAGCACTATTGGCAACAGGGGGAGCCAGCGCAATCGGCTCGCATGATGTAAAGGCGCAGGACAGCACAGTAAAAGTTCAGCAGGCTTGGACAGTGGATGCCACACAAGGTGAAGAATATGCGACTTTGGCTGCAAAGGTGGATGCAGAAAACTACAAATTGATCGTTACCGAAGACAATGCATATAAGAGAGTCATCCTATTGAAGGATCAAAACGGCAGAGCACAGTATAAGAGCATATATATGAAAGACGCAAACACACTTAAAATTGTGGACTTCCGCGGAGGAATTGTTTTCAACGGCGTGATAGAAAAAGAAGCTGCTGAACCTGCACAAGCAGAAACAGCAAAGGCTGGAGCGGCAGATGAGTTCGCCCAATACGAAGAATATGCTGTATTGGCTTCCAAAGTGGATGTAAACAAGTATCAAATAAAGGTAGTGGAAGACAATCAGGGCAAACGCGTGATTGCACTGACAGACAGCAATGGCCGTGTCCACTATAAAAGCATCTTTGTCAAATACAACAGCTGGTTGAAAATCGTTGATACGAAGCAAGGGCTTGTGTACAACGGACAAATTTAATGAAGCGCTGCTGACCTACACCGTACGGGCATTCCCGGCGGTGTTTTTTTTGTTCTGCATGATCCGGGTGAGTTTTATCTGGAGGCTGGCAGGGAATCAATCAATAGGATACATACGGTGGATTTGGATGAAAAATCCGGTTGCAGGGAAATGTATAACAACAAGAACATAGGAGGAAGGAATACGCATGAGTGAACTGGTGCCAAAAGACAAAACGATTGATAACAGCCTTGCCCTGCTGAAGGAAGGATATTTATTCATACAAAACCGCTGCCGACGCTACAATTCAGATATTTTTGAAACAAGGCTGATGGGCCAAAAGGTGATTTGCATCAGCGGAGAGGAAGCGGCAAGCGTTTTTTATGACCCTGACAAGTTCCAAAGAAAGGGCGCTGCGCCAAAGAGAGTCCAAAAAACACTTTTTGGCGTTAACGCCATCCAAACGATGGACGGTGAGGAACATCATCACAGAAAAGCACTTTTTATGGGACTGATGACACCGGAACGGATAGAGGAGCTCGGGAATCTCACTCGGACTCAATGGAAAGCGGCAAGCAAAAGGTGGGGAAAGGAAGACAAGATCGTCCTATTTGAAGAAGCACAGGATTTATTGTGCAAAGTGGCATGCGAATGGGCGGGAGTGCCTTTAAAGGAAGAGGAAATTCGTGAAAGAGCACAGGATTTTACGGACATGGTCGACGCTTTCGGAGCGGTGGGGCCAAGATTTTGGCGCGGAAAAATGGCACGCTCCAGGGAAGAAAAATGGGTGGAAGGCATCATCGAGGATATTCGCAAGGGTGAGCTCATGCCGCGTGAGGGATCCGCTGCCCACGCCATGGCATGGCATAAAAACCTGGATGGAAAGCACATGGAATCACGGATGGCTGCCGTTGAACTGATTAATATCATCCGTCCGATAGTCGCCATCGCTACATATATCGCTTACGGTGCACTGGCTCTACAATATCCGGAGAGCAGAAAGAAGCTGCATACCGGGGATCAGGAATATTTAAAAATGTTTGTCCAGGAAGTCCGCCGGTACTATCCGTTTGGCCCTTTCCTTGGGGCGCGTGTTCGTGAGGATTTCTCTTGGCGGGGAGAGCATTTTGAAAAGGGAACCCTGGTGCTCCTTGATGTCTACGGAACCAACCATGATCCGAGACTATGGGAGAATCCGGGGAAGTTCAATCCGGAACGTTTCCATGGTTGGAAGGGCGGCATGTTCGATCTCATCCCGCAGGGCGGCGGGGATTACCATACCGGACACCGTTGTGCAGGAGAGCAGGTCACAATTGAAATTATGAAAGTAAGTATCGAACACCTCGCCAAAGATTTACAGTATGAGATCAGGGAGGATGAGCAGGATATTAGTTTCAGCATGGTGCGAATGCCGTCACGTCCCGAGAGCGGCGTTGTTCTGCGGAATATACGGTTTCTGCAATAGGCGGGGAAGGGCTGGCATATTGCCAGCTTTTTTTATGTAAAAAAAAGCAGCACGCCCGGTTAACCGTGGCGTGCTGCTTTACATTTTTTAAAGGAGTGGTTCGGTTCGAATTTGGTCCAACACGATAACATATTAGTCGTTTTTACGCTGTTCAGCGCGAGCATTTCCGCCTTTTTCGCCAATCTCTTCATAGAATTCTCTGCCGTGGCTATCAGAAGTAGCTTCTCCGCCCTTGCGGCCGATTTCCTGATAGAAATCCTTGTCATGATTTTCAGAAGTAGCTTCTCCGCCTTTGCGGCCGATTTCTTGATAGAAATCCTTATCATGGCTATCCGCAGTGGCTTCTCCACCCTTGCGGCCGATTTCCTGGTAGAAATCTTTGTCGTGGTTTTCAGAAGTAGCTTCTCCGCCTTTACGGCCGATTTCTTGATAGAATTCTTTGTCGTGGTTGCGGGAAGTGGCTTCTCCGCCTTTGCGTCCTGCTTCTTCCAAACTCATTTTGTTATTGTTATTGTTCTTTGCCATTCTCTCCATCTCCTTTAAAAGTTATTGTTTCGTGCTTACAGTGGTTTTAATACCACTTTGATAGAGTGATAAACATGAATTTTTTTATTCCCTGTCATTAAATATGGCTGGAAAGTATTAGGCACTACATGTAGTATGTGCTAAGATGGATGGGCATATTTTTCATGAAAGGGAAGGGATTATTATGCCCTGGCTGTATGTTTTGTTGGCTGCGATTGTGGAGATCTTTTGGGTCATCGGGTTGCGGTATTCTGATTCGATGCTGGAGTGGCTAGGGACCATCATCATGATTGTGTTCAGCTTCTATTTTATAATCAAGGCGTGCGAAAAGCTGCCATCGGGAACCGTGTATGCCGTTTTTACAGGGGCAGGTGCGGCTTCCATTGTCTTGATCGATTATCTTTGGTTTGATGCAGAGCTTTCACTGCTGAAAGTTTGTTTTCTAGGGCTGATCATCGGTGGAGTCATCGGCATCAAGATCACAACGGACAGTCCTAAAAAAGAATCTGCATCAGCGGGGAGGGAATAGCGTGGCCTGGATCTATCTCGTAATTGCCAGTTTGGGAGAAATCTTCGGAGTCATGACCATCAATCTATATCTAAAACGAAAATCCATCGTCTGGCTCTTCGCCATGGTCTCAACATTTGGACTGGGTTTTTTCTTTTTGTCCCAGGCCATGAAAGACATTCCCATGGGGACCGCCTACTCCATATGGACCGGGCTTGGGGCCGCGGGTGCCGTCCTCATGGGCATCCTGTTTTTTAAGGAACCCGCCAACTGGAAACGGATGTTCTTCCTGTCATGCATCATTGCCGGTGCAGCGGGATTGAAGATATTGGGGTAAAAAGAGGGCTATCAGGCGGACTTCCGCTATTGCGTTTAGAACTTCCGCAATAGTAGTTTGGAGTTCCGCAATCGAGAAGGGAAGTTCCGCAATTATGCCGGAAGTTCCGCAAATGACAGTTGAAGTTCCGCAATCCGTGGAACTTCCGCAATTCCGATCAGAACTTCCGCAATCGAGAAGGGAAGTTCCGCAATTATGCAGGAATTTCCGCAAATGACGGGGAAAGTTCTGCAATCCGTGGAACTTCCGCAATTCCGTTCAGGAGTTCCGCAATCGAGAAGGGAAGTTCCGCAATTATGCCGGAAATTCCGCAAATGACGGGGAAAGTTCCGCAATCCGTGGAACTTCCGCAATTGTAGTCGGGAGTTCCGCAATTATGCCGGAAGTCCCGCAAATGACGGGGAAAGTTCCGCAATTCTTGGAACTTCCGCAATTGTAGTCGAGAGTTCCGCAATCGAGATGGAAAGTTCCGCAATTATGCCAGAAGTCCCGCAAATGACGGGCAAAGTTCCGCAATTCGTCGAACTTCCGCAATTATAGTTGGGAGTTCCGCAATCGAGATGGAAAGTTCCTCAATTATGCCCGGAACTTCCGCAATTCCATTCAAAACTTCCGCAATTCCACCCGCAAATTACGCTTCCCCGCCCCATCCGCAAAAGCCATTCAAATCTGTACTACATCGCACCGGCACTTATTTTTGCCGTTCCGCGCTTCGGATAAATCTCCCTGATAATAGATGGGCGGGCAAGGTACATGACGATGCCTATAAGCAACACGGATGACCCTATCAAGATCCACTCGCCTGGCAAGATGTCATAGAGGAAGCCGTAAATGACCATGCCCAGCGGCATAAGGGCGACTGCCATTGTTTCGAGAATGGAAAATACGCGTCCTTTGTAATCATCATCAATCTGCTTTTGCATCATGACCTGGATGGGGGTATTCACCGTAATGATCAAGGAGCCGAAGGCAAACATAATCAGTACATAGTAAATGAAATTTCCGAAATAGGACATTGGCAAAATTAAAGGCAAGGCAACGGCAGCCATATTGGCTCCCATCCCGAGAATGCCTCGTTTTGAGACGATTAGCGGATATTTTACTTCTTTGCGGGCAGAGAAGTATATGGACAGTGACAGCATGCCGATGGCAAAGGCTCCTTGTGTAAAACCGAAATGCTTAGAAGCCATTTTTAACTTTTCAATCAGGATAAAGGAGTAACCAACCTCAAAGGCTCCGAAAAGGAAATTGATCAACAGGGAAATCCAGATAATCATCATGATGACTGGCTGGGTTTTCAAATAAGCAAGCCCTGCTTTCATGCTTTGAAGCATGGTTTCTTTCTCTTCTCCCTCAGCTTTCTCTTTACGTTTGGCAAACAGCTTGAAATTCATGGTTGATTCAAGAAATACGGCTATCACAGAAGCACACATATACATGATGAGAAAGACGGGCATGGACACTGTTCCGTATAAAATACCGCCAACGGCAGGGCTCCCAATCGAAGCGAAGGAGATGGACATCTGATTCAGCGACATGGCCTTCTGTATTCTGCTTTCATCAACGAGGCCGGTGATGGAAGAAGTAAAAGTGACGCCGGAAAAGGTGGACGTAATCGATATCAATACTGTTGTGATATATATGGCGGTGAGGGATAAACCGACAGTAAGGCTGACGGCGAGCAACCCCCCAATAGCTGCAGTCGTGGCCAACTGGGCTAAAATAACAATCGCTTTTCTGGAATATCGGTCCGCTGTATATCCCGCAAAGGGGGAGATGAGGGCCCTGGGCAAGAGATTGCAGATCAGGTTCATCGCAAAGCTTGTGGCAGAACCCGTCAGCTGCAAAATATAAAAACTGATTGCAAACGCATAAACCTGTGCGCCAAAGCTGGAAATGAGTTTACTGGCGGTGAAGGTCCACAGATGGTACGTTGCCTTTTTCAGATTTGATTCGGCTTCCATAATAACACTCCGTTCGAAAATAAGTTTAATTTTATTAAACATAGAATAACACGCACCCTCTTCCCTTGCAAGCAAAAGTTTAATATAATTAAACGAAACTGAAAGACCTTGGAGGTGCCCAACATCGAAACACTGGGAGAACGTATACGGAAATTGAGAAAACAAAAAAATATGACACTGGAGGCATTGGCAGGCGAAGGGCTCACAAAAGGTATGCTTAGCCTGATTGAGAACAATAAGGCCAACCCATCCATGGAAAGCCTTGCATATATCGCAAAGCAGCTTGGCGTCGAAGGTTCGGAGCTGCTGGAGGAAATCAGTTCAGGTGAGTTGAGGGCGATATTGGAAAAAGCGGAAAACTTGTATAACACGGATTTTGAACATATGACGGACAAGTACAAGCAGCTCATTTACCTTGTCAAACCCTATATCCCGAAGCTGTCACACGGTTATGAAGCGGCACGGCTGCTCGAGATGTACTCCATAAGCCTGTATCAAGAAACACTTGATGGCTGGAAGGAGCATTCTGACCGGGCGGCACACATGTATGAACAATTGAACATGACGGCCAGAAGGGCTTCCATCGGATTATTCCGCTCAACGGTAAAATTTATGGAACGGGACTACAAAAAAGCACTTGAGATTCTTCAAAAAGAACGTTCCGATCTGGAGGGAAAGCATGCCTTTATCGACCATATGACGCGTGTTGACTATGACTACAATGAAGCGGCTATCTATTTTGCGCTGGGTGACTCGGATTCGGCAAAGCGGGTCATGGAGAGCGCCATCGAATATTCTAGAGAAAATAGGATCTTCTACCGGATTGATGATCTATACAGGCTCGCTGCTGCTGAAGCGATGATGACCCGCAAGACGGAGAAAAGGCTATATTAT
>DATBUB010000337.1:0-6652 GCA_036516555.1 Bacillaceae bacterium | reverse complement strand
GTTGATCGTCAATGCCTATGAGCACCGGTCTGACGTCTATTCTTCCATCGCGGCTTTGGTCGGTATAGGCGCTTCCATTGCAGGTGATTGGCTGGACATTCATTGGCTGGAATTCGGAGATCCTTTAGCGGGTGTGATCGTTTCGCTCATGGTTTTATGGATGGCATGGAAGCTCGGGGCAGATTCGATACACAATACCCTGGACCATGTCCTTCATGAAGAAGATACCGTCAATTTCAGGGAAGTGGTGACGTCCGTTCCGGAAGTACTCAAGCTTGATGAGCTGCATGCAAGGGAGCACGGCTATTATGTCATTATCGATCTGAAAATTTCGGTGGATCCGCACATCACGGTTGAAGAGGGGCATCTGGTGGGTAAGGAAGTGAAAAAAAAACTGATGGAGCTGCCTAATGTTCATAATGTGTTTGTCCATATAAATCCGAATAATCCGGAAGACCAAAAGGAGGATATGTAACACAGTCGGCCATCAAACTTCAGAAGGGTGGAGAAAACATGAAATTTCAATGGGCTTTGCTTCTGGGAATTCTTTTTGCCTTGATCGTTGCTCTTTTTGCGGTATTCAATGTTGAGCCCGTGACGGTCAATTATTTATTCGGCAAATCGGAATGGCCACTGATTCTTGTCATTCTTGGATCAGTGTTCATGGGAGGAATGATTGTAGGTTCGGTAGGGCTTTTTCGGATGTATGCTTTGCAGCGGAAAGTCCGGCGTCTCCAGGAACTAAACAAAAGGCTTGAATCCGGAAAGCCACTGGATTCCCCAGCCTCCAATTCTTCTGAAATCCAAGAACATGAGATGCCGTCCCGAGTCCATCGCCATAGGCAGAGAACGGTCGAAAAATAGGCTCATCTGTCTTTGCGTCCGAGAGCCCGAAAGAAAACAGCGGTGTCGTTTCCCGCTGTTTTCTTTCATTGAATACCCTTGGACAGTTTTGTATAATAGGTAAGTCTGAAGGGGTGAATCCATGTTAAAACCAAGAACGCGTTGGATGGTCAAGGAAGCAGATATGGCCGTCAGCAAGAAAATAGCAGAAGAGCTGAACATAGCCCCAGTAGTAGCCAGCCTGTTGGTGAATCGCGGAATAGGCGATACTGAGGCCGCGAATAGATTCCTGCATATTGAAAAGGAACCGTTTCATGATCCCTTTTTATTGAATGATATGGAAATGGCAGCAGCGAGAGTGAGGAGTGCCATTGAAAAAGGGGAACACATCCTGGTTTACGGAGATTATGATGCAGATGGCGTCACCAGCACATCAGTGATGATGACTGTCTTGAAGGACCTGGGCGCCAATGCGGATTTTTACATACCGAATCGATTTACAGAAGGTTACGGGCCGAATGAAGCCGCTTTTCGCACAGCAGCTGAAAATGGAACGGATTTGATTATAACGGTGGATACGGGGATATCGGCTCTTAAGGAAGCCGAGATTGCAAGGGAACTGGGAATGGATCTCATCATCACAGATCATCATGAACCAGGTCCCATCCTTCCTGAAGCCTATGCGATCATTCACCCTAAGCGGCCTGATTCAAAATATCCGTTTACTGACCTTGCAGGTGTAGGGGTCGCTTTCAAGTTTGCACATGCCCTGTATGGTACTTTGCCGGAACACTTGCTTGATCTGGCGGCCATCGGGACGATAGCCGACCTCGTTCCACTTCATGGAGAAAACCGCCTGATTGCAAAAAAAGGGCTTCAGCACCTTGCCGGAACGAACCGCATCGGCATCCGGGCGCTTTGTGAGACAGCTGGTGCCAACCTAGCGGGATTAAATGAAGAAACGGTTGGCTTTGCCCTGGCCCCAAGGCTAAATGCTGCTGGAAGGCTGGATAGTGCAGATCCGGCGGTGGAGCTGTTGATGACTGAAGACCGGGAAACCGCCGTTCGTCTTGCGTGGCAAATTGATGCGATGAACAAGGAAAGACAACAGCTTGTATCCGAAACATCAAAAGAGGCAATAGCCATTGTAGAAGAAAGTTTTCCTCCCGATGGTAATAAAGTAATAGTAGTGGGCCAGGAAGGGTGGAATCCTGGGATCATCGGCATCGTTGCATCAAGGCTGGCAGACGCCTTTTACCGGCCGGCCATCGTCTTAAGCTATGATAGCGATACCGGTCTTGCCAAAGGCTCTGCAAGGAGCATCCCTGGGTTTGACTTGTTTAAAAATTTGTCTGCTAACAGAGATTTGCTTCCGCATTTCGGCGGACACCCCATGGCTGCAGGAATGACGCTGGATATCAAAAATGTGGATGAACTCCGGTCCAGGCTGAATGCTGCAGCGGAAGCTCAGCTGACACCCGAACAGCTTATACCGGTAACCGACCTGGATGCCGCCCTGGATGTGGGGGATATCAGCCTGGAGTCCATCAGTCAGCTAGGCATGCTTGCCCCGTATGGGATGAGCAACCCGAAGCCGTTGATTTTTGTAAAGCCGGCCGATGTATCCGGAATCAGGAAAATCGGAGGAAATCAAACACACCTGAAGCTGACACTTGAGAACGCCGGCCACTCATTGGATGCGGTCGGTTTCGGACTAGGAACCATGGCCGACCATATATCTCCGGGTTCCAAGCTTTCGGCAATCGGGGAATTGTCCATCAACGAATGGAACAATATGAGGAAGCCCCAAATCTTGCTGAAGGATATTGCTGTCACCGAATGGCAGCTTTTTGACATGAGGGGCCATAAGCAGGCATCTAACTGGATTCCAAAGCTACCGGAAGAAGATCTGATTTTTGTGGTATTTCATGAATCCTCCATGTCCATGCTCCGAGAGTGGGGAGCATATGAGAAATCCCTCTTGATCGAAAATGAAGAACAGGCCAAAAATTTGGGTGTGGATGACAAGAGTCTTGTTTTGTTTGATCTGCCTCCAAACATGCCAGTTTTGGAGACTCTTATTAAAGAAAAATCTCCTGCAAGAATCTATGCTCATTTTTATAAGGAACAAGATGACTTTTTCAGCACGATGCCCACGCGGGACCACTTTAAATGGTATTATGCCTTTTTGGCTAAGAGAAAATCGTTCAATGTTCGTCTTCACGGGGATGAACTGGCCAAAATCAGAGGCTGGTCCAAATCAACGGTGAGGTTCATGTCACAAGTGTTTTTTGAACTTGGATTTGTTACAATTAATGATGGAATCATCACATTGAATCAAACTAAGTTGAAAAGGGATTTAACAGAGGCACCATCGTACCAGCAGAAGAAGGAGATGGCTGTTATGGAGGATGAATTGCTCTATTCACCATATCAACAGCTTAAGAAATGGTTCGATGTCAGGGTGGCAAGCCCTGTTACACATAAGGAGGAAGCGAAAGCATGGACTTGAAACAATATATAACCATTGTTCCTGACTGGCCGAAAGAAGGAATCAAATTTAAAGATATCACCACACTGATGGATAACGGAGAAGCTTTTCGCTATGCCACGGACCAAATAGTTGAGTATGCGCGTGAAAAGGAAATCGATCTTGTGGTCGGGCCAGAGGCAAGAGGATTTATCATAGGATGTCCGGTCGCCTATGCCCTCGGCGTCGGATTTGCACCTGTCCGGAAGGATGGAAAGCTTCCGCGTGAAACCATCAAGGCGGAGTATGGAAAAGAATATGGAAAGGATGCCCTGACCATACACAAAGATGCCATCAAGCCGGGACAAAGGGTTTTGATTACAGATGACCTTCTTGCTACAGGTGGCACCATCCAGGCCACAATCGAGCTGGTTGAAAAGCTTGGCGGCATTGTAGCAGGAATTGCCTTCCTGATCGAACTATCCTATTTAGATGGCGGAAGCAAACTGGATGGCTACGATATTCTCTCGCTTATGAAATTTTAAAAGGCGTATCCCCAAGCACCCGTTGATTTCGGGTGTTTTTTTGCATTGATTCGTCATTTTTGCAGGTTTTCCAGCAAAAAACGAGAGGCAACCGCTTTACAAGTGAACGTTCGTTCTTGATAATAGTAATTATATCTATTTTTATTTTCTTACCATTCAATTTTTTAAAAAAGGTGATCCTTAATGGCGAAAGATCAAATATTATCAGCTGAAGACGTGATCGAGCGGACACGACAGTATTTAAACGAGGAGCATGTTGCCCTTGTACAGAAGGCGTACGAATTTGCACGCCATGCCCATAAGGATCAATTCCGCAAATCCGGAGAGCCGTATATTATCCATCCTGTACAGGTTGCTGGAATCCTCGCCGATTTGGAAATGGATCCGGCTACGGTGGCAGCCGGTTTTCTTCATGATGTGGTTGAAGATACAGCCGTTACCATTCAGCAATTATCTTCCGAGTTCAACAGCGAGGTGGCCATGCTGGTGGACGGAGTCACCAAGCTGGGAAAAATAAAATATAAATCACAGGAAGAACAGCAGGCTGAAAACCATAGGAAAATGTTTGTCGCCATGGCCCAAGATATCAGGGTCATCCTGATCAAGCTTGCCGACAGGCTCCACAATATGCGGACCCTCAAGCATCTTCCCCAGGAAAAACAAAGAAGGATTGCCAATGAAACGCTGGAAATCTTTGCTCCTCTGGCCCATAGGCTCGGAATCTCCAAAATTAAGTGGGAGCTGGAGGATACATCGCTCCGTTATTTGAACCCCCAGCAGTACTATCGAATCGTAAACTTGATGAAGCGCAAAAGGGAAGAACGCGAGCAGTATTTGGAAGATGTCTTGACAGAAGTGAAACAGCGGCTGGAAGAGGTGCAGATCAAGGCGGAATTGTCCGGAAGGCCGAAACATATCTACTCCATTTACCGGAAGATGGTCCTGCAGCATAAACAATTCAACGAAATTTATGACTTGCTGGCAGCGCGGATTGTCGTAGGCAGCATCAAAGACTGCTACGCAGTTCTCGGCATCATCCATACGTGCTGGAAACCGATGCCTGGCAGATTCAAGGATTATATTGCCATGCCGAAGCCGAATATGTACCAGTCCCTGCATACAACAGTGATTGGCCCGAAAGGGGATCCCTTGGAAGTCCAGATCAGAACGATGGAAATGCATCGTATCGCAGAATACGGGATTGCAGCCCACTGGGCGTATAAAGAAGGCAAGCCAGGTGCTCCGCAGGCATCATTTGAGAAAAAGCTATCATGGTTCCGTGAAATTTTAGAGTTCCAGAACGAATCGGAAAATGCGGAGGAGTTCATGGAATCCCTGAAAATCGACCTGTTTTCAGATATGGTGTTTGTTTTTACCCCAAAAGGGGATGTCATGGAATTGCCTGCCGGTTCAGTCCCTATCGACTTTGCCTACCGGATTCACTCCGAGATCGGGAACAAGACGATTGGCGCCAAAATCAACGGCAAAATGGTGACCCTCGACTATAAGCTGAAAACCGGAGATATCATAGAAATCCTGACATCGAAGCATTCGTATGGCCCGAGCCAGGATTGGCTGAAGCTGGCCCAGACTTCTCAGGCGAAAAACAAGATCCGCCAGTTTTTCAAGCGTCAGCGCAGGGAAGAAAATATTGTCAAAGGCAGGGAAATGGTTGAGAGAGAAATCCGGGAAATGGATTTCGACCTGAAAACGATCATGACATCGGACAACCTGAAAAAGGTGGCCGAGAAATTTAATTTTTCCCACGAAGACGATATGTACGCTGCTGTCGGCTACAACGGGATATCGGCCCTCCAGGTGGCGAACAGGCTCACAGAAAAGTGGCGCAGGCAGCGGGATCAGGAAGAGGCAGTCAAGGAAATTGCGGGAGAGCTGAATAAACCCGAGGACCGCCCAAAGAGGCATGAAGCAGGCGTTAAGGTGAGAGGAGCGGATAACCTCCTCATTCGGCTGTCAAGATGCTGCAATCCCGTTCCTGGGGATGATATTGTAGGTTTCATCACTAAGGGAAGGGGGGTATCCGTTCACAGGTGCGACTGTCCGAATATCAATACTGGCGAAACGGAAAACCGCCTGATTGAAGTGGAATGGGAAACCGATACAAGCAACCGGAAGGAATACAATGTTGATATCGAGATTTTCGGCTATGACCGGAGGGGGCTGCTGAACGAAGTCCTTCAGACTGTAAGCGGAACGAAGACGAACATTACAGCTGTTACTGGCCGTTCGGACCGAAACAAAATGGCCACCATCATGATGTCGCTCTCGATCAGCAATATCAGCCATTTGCAAAAAGTGGTGGATAAAATCAAACAGATTCCCGACATATATGCAGTGCGCAGAATCATGAACTAAAGGGGTTTACTGAAGATGAAAGTGGTACTTCAAAGATGCAAGGAAGCAAGGGTGGATGTAAAAGGAAAGACAGTCGGCCGTATAGACAGGGGGGTTGTACTCCTTGTCGGCATCACCCATGAAGATTCAGAAGAAGCGGCAAACTGGCTTGCCGAGAAAATTGTTCACCTCCGTATCTTTGAGGATGAGGAAGGCAAGATGAACCGCTCGCTCCTTGATGAAGGAGGAGCCATATTGTCCGTTTCCCAGTTTACTCTTTATGGGGACTGCACAAAAGGACGGAGGCCCAATTTCATGGATGCGGCAAGACCTGAAAAGGCGGAAGCGTTATACGAAAAATTCAATTCCATTCTCAGCGATAAAGGGGTTAAGGTGGAAACGGGCGTTTTTGGCGCCATGATGGATGTCTGCCTGATCA
>DATBUB010000336.1:0-2994 GCA_036516555.1 Bacillaceae bacterium | reverse complement strand
GTTCATTGCCAGGTGGATAAATCCGATATGCAGGAAAATGGGAGTGAAAAAACGCCACCATTCTCCTGCGAGGATGAGGGGGTTGTATTTAGCGCCATATTCGATGAGCGTTTCTGTATTGGTGCTTCCTCCTTTTGCCTCCAGAAGGAAAAATACAAGTATTTGAACAGCCATGAACAGGTAGGTAAAAAAAGGCTTTCCGTGCTGAAAAAGCTGCCTTGTCTCCTTTTCCTGCTTCTCCGCGAGCTGGAGAACCGCCTGTTTGGCCATTTCCACTTCCGGCTCTTCATATTCTTCCCGAAGGTGAAAATCAGGAAGTCCCCCTACTGTGACCCGGATGGCTTTTTCCGCTTCATCTTCCGTTTCCCTCGAGTAAAGGATTGTATGTACGTTGGTTTTCTTTTGCTTATCAGGAAGATTGACGGCATGATCATAGTCATCCACCGGGGCGTGGGGGGTTACATACACATTCAGCACTTCCAGACGCCTTGCAAACAGATGCTTTCTCAGTCTTTCAGACTGGCCTTCCACTACCTGGATATCACGCTTCAACCAATTCGCCCAATCCAGATTTGCCCTTACCAGCCGAATGATTTGGGAGCGTTTATTTGACCTGTTTTCAAGCCAGATCTCTGCATGTGTTTCTGTCAGCCTGATCAGGCTGTACCCTTGCTCTGCCATCAAATAATGAGCAAGGCGCCAAAATAAAAAATCTTCGCGTCCAGTCAATCGAAAGCCCCACTTTCCAATCTCTCTAAAAAAGGATTTGCTTTAACTATAGCGAAAAAAATATCGGGATGCAAAAAGTTGTATCAGGAGGAAATGTTTATTTCATTTGTATGGGTGAGAAAAAATCCGCAAGTAATGCTTGGTAAATCATGACCAAAAAAAATTCTGCAGCAACCATTTGCCGCAGAATTGCATTGCTTACTTACGAAAAGCATTGCTGATGAATTGGGAACGGACACCTGGAATGCCCATGGCTGCCTTGATGCTCCATTTCCTCAGCTGATCATTTCCCAACAGGATATTCAGCAGTTTGTATCGTTTTTTGAATGCATAGGTGAGAATGGCCGCAGGCAGCAGCCATTTGAGGCATAGCTTTCTCATCAAACATCCCTCCTTTTCCTAGTGTTAGAAAAAAGGGAGGTTTTATTCGAGTTTCTTTATTGTCTGCAAATGATGATTTCCTGATCCGTGATGATTTTGCCCACCGGGATATCATAGGTCTCCCTTGGGAGGCTGCTTTCAATTTGCTTTTGGAAGGCCAATGAGATGGTTTTCGCCTTTAAATCCATTAGAAAACGATCATAATATCCGCCGCCGAAACCAATTCTGTACCCCTCGCGGTCATAGGCAAGCCCAGGCACAATCAATGTATCGATAGCATCCCTGGTTATGGCCTCTGTCTCCTCCTCCATCGGTTCGAATAAACCAAAATAAACGCTCTCAAGCTGATTGAATGAAGAAATGGATCTAAACATCATTTCTTTGCTGGCTGGAATACACTTGGGTATGACCATCTTTTTTCCTTCTTCCCAACCTTTCCGGATGATTTGCCATGTATCCACCTCCGGAAAATGAGAGACCGTTATGCCGATGACGGCAGCTTTCTTCCACTCGTCGGTCCCATAAAGCGATTTGGCGATCTGATGGGAAAGATGCTCATATGTAATGCGGTCCATTGTCTTCAATGTTTCTTTCATTGACTTCCTATATTGTTTTTTGTCCATTGGGATTTCCCCCTTTGCGATATGGATATAGAAAAAGCCAGGGACACTGAATCGAAGTGGCCTGGCTTTTTCACGGATTATTTTGTTTCACGGTGCACAGTTACCCGTTTTTCTCTTGGGCAGTATTTTTTAAGCTCAATACGGTCAGGGTTGTTACGTTTGTTTTTTGTAGAAATATAATTACGCTCACTGCATTCCGTGCAAGCCAATGTAATGTTAACGCGCATGTCTTTCCCTCCAAACTTCATTGCATTGTTCACTATTCATACGACTTTTCTATAATAGCACTATTTTTTAGGAAATGCTAGTCTATTTTTACGTTCGCAGTCGTCTTTCAGACCAGATTGTCAGGCGGTGTAGAGGAATGTCGGAAAATGTGCTATAAATAAAGAAAAGCAATGTTTGAGGTGAAAAATGGATACAGCCATCATAATCTTACTGGCTGCTTCTGCCGTTTTGTTTATCTTATCTTTTTTTCGGAGGGACCGGATAAAAGAGCTGGAACAGGAAGTCGAGCAGCTGTCAATGAATGTTTTGCAGGAGAATTATCAAATGAAAAAGCGGCTGAAGATCCTGGAAGAGGAACTTCTGGTGGATGGGGAAGTGTTTGTTCCCAGCAAACCGGCAGTCGGTGTCAATGAAATCATCAAGAACCAGGTGTTTTCCCTTTACAGCCAGGGTTTGGATACAAGACAAATTGCCCGGCAGTCATCCCTCCCCCTAGAGACGGTCAGGCGCCTGATCGGCCAGATGGAGGCAAGGAAAAATGGATAAGAGAACACTGAGAGGACTTGCTGCCGGACTGTTCCTGTCGGCATTGCTTCTGATCGGTTTCGGCCAATGGGGAAAGTCAGCGGACAAGGGGTCTGCAGAAAAGCCGGGATATTTGCAAATCAAAAAAGAGGACTATCAGCAGCTGAAGAAGGAAGCAGAGGGTTGGAAGAAAAAATATGAAGCTGCCGCTCAAACAGACAAAAAGAAAGCTCCAGAAGAAGATCTCCAAGAACAAGAGACAGTCAAGAGCTACCATCTGAGCATCCAATCCGGCATGACTTCCAAAGAGATAAGCGAACTGCTGGAAAAAGCGGGCATCATCGACAAATCCGAAAGCTTTGATGATTATCTTGCTCAGCGGGAGACTCAGCACCTGATTCAGATTGGAGAATATGAATTGAACAGCGGCATGAATTTTAAAGAACTGGCCGAACTCATTACACGGGAAAAATAAAAAAAGCGGACCTGGAGGTCTGCCTTTTTTATT
>DATBUB010000335.1:0-3525 GCA_036516555.1 Bacillaceae bacterium | reverse complement strand
CTTATCTTCGATTTTTTTAAATTCACCGTCATATTTCCCTATGGTCGATAACAAATATATATTGGAGTCTATATCATTTGTAACTTCTCTTTCTTCATATGTTAAAGAGATATTATAAGAGATATTTTTCTCCTTTGTTGCTTCCCCTATATATAATTTTTCATAGAAGTCCTTATTTCGCTCATAACCAAAATCAGAAACTTTCCCCTCAACTGGAAAGAGCATCGTATAACCATTTGTTTTTGATCTGAACAAGTAATATCCGTTTTCTATATCTTTAGGAGAATCCATAAATTCCTTTGTAAACTCGTCATTAAATGCACGGGTATCTGGTGTTTTATTGGCGGATACTTGATTGTCCTTCTCTCCGTCCTGTACAGCAAGCTCACATCCGCTCAATATCAGAGAAATCATCATGAAAAAGATGATACCTGCATATTTCTTCATTCTGAAAACCCCCTTTCAAGGTTTGCTGCTTATTGGATTTTAACTAAGAGTTCCTGGTGGAATCCAAAATAAACGGAGAGAAATTGTTTTTTTTCCTGAGGGTGTGCAGCCATCTATACTGTATCCAAGGGGCGCTGGTATGATAGCATCTGAGGTCATGTTGGGGTAGTATGTTGGAAAATGGGTACACAGCACACCCTTTCTTGCAGGCAGTTACCAAAAGAAGTTTATTCTTCATCCAATCTACATAAACATACTTATTCGTCTTGAAATTCAATGGACTTCATTATTTTCATAATTATCTCCTTTACTTCATTAGACTCTGCTTTACATGGCTTACTCCGATCTGTACATGTACTGCTCCCTATAAATTGAATTCCTTTATCGGTATATTCAGATTTAATAAAACTAAAGTAATTATAAACATCGTTATTTTCCCCTTGGATTTCATGAACTCTTTCACCGTAGTAAAATGTTTTGCCATTATGTTTAAATTGATCATACTCACCATCATAATCAATAGACCCAGATAATAGCTCAAGGTTTCCAGACAAAGATTGGTTAATTGCACTATTCTCAAATATAACTTGTATATTATAAGAAATGTTTTTCCCCTCTAATGACTCTCCAAAATCCAATAATTCAAAGTGATCTTTTTCCCTTTCATAACTCATATCTGACATTTCGCCTTCAACCGGGAAAAGCATTGTATAACCATTCGTTTTTGATCTGAACAAGTAATATCCGTCTTCCACTTCTTTAGGGGAATCCATAAATCCCCTGGTAAAATGGTCATTAAAGGCATGGGTATTTGGTGGTTTGTCCGCCGCCGGCAGCCCGCATCCCCCCAGTCCAGACAGCAATATGATCATCATACTTAAGCTTAAAAGGTTTTTCATCAAATATCCTCCTTACAAGTTCACGCTTCAATACAAATCCTGATTTATCCAAATCGGCATCTTTCCTGCATGATCCAGCGGGAGGGCACATATTAAATGCAACATGGAAATAAACCTTTTCATAATTGTTTTTCCTTTCCCCCTTTTGAGAAGCCATGCCTCTGTTCTTGCCTTAGGGCAGCCAACGTAAAGCTGGAGATCAACCGCTTAACCTATTGTTACCACATATTCCCACTTAGTATCAATACTAATTAAGTTAGCGAGCTCAGTTGAATCTTAATTCCCAGGAAAAGAGATAGTTCTTTTTCGCCAAAACTTTAACTATCATCCCATCAGTTAAAGAAACAGGTTAAAAGGCTGATAATATTGTATTTTTGTTGAGATCCGTACCAATCTTTACTTTTCATAAAGGTTTCATTCTTGGGAAAGCGATACAAGATAGAACCAAAAAGCAATTCTTTTTTCCTTAAAACTTGATATTATTTCCGTGACTTTTCAAATAATCCCGTGATTTCCTCTGATATTTCCGTAATTTCAACCCAGGAACAAAAAAAAACCCGGCCCCTGCACTAACAGGGTCCGGGCTCCTTTTATATGTGTCTTGCCCAGTGGCGGTGCTGGGCGATGGCATTGATGAACTCCTGGCTGAACATACTGGCCTCTTCTTCACTTTTAGCCATGATGACGCCTGAACCGGTCTTGCCGGCAACCGGTATGCCCGCAGCCTCCAAGATGGCCTTCCCTTCTTTAACGGCGCCGACCGTTTTGTAATGTTCATAGGCTTCGCGCACAAAATTCACCGCTTCTTTTTGCCGCCCTAGGCTTTCTGCGGTCTGCCTTCCCCCTACGACATAGACAGCGTCATACAGTACAGAATCGCTCGTCAGGAAAGTCGCATCCACCTGCAGGTTCTTTCCATCCGCGCTTTCAATCATTCCCAAATGGTTGCTGATGATTTCTGCCTGTACTCCGGCTTCCTTCAGAGCCGTCAGCACCAGATTCAATTCAGCTGCATCAAACCCATGGTCCGCCAAAACGGCCACTTTTCTTGTCTTGGCAGTTTTCACGGTTTCCAGCTGGCTTAGCGCTGGCGAAGATAGTGTGACCTGTACACCGCTGTCTTCCTCGGGAGGTTCCACTCCGATTCCCGCCGCGATTTGACGGGCCAGCTCCGCGTCCACGTTGGCGAATACATTCACTGTTTGCTGGCGGATATCCCTGCTTTTCACTTTCCCCAGCTCAAACCGGAAGGCACTGATGATATGCTTCTTTTCCACTTCAGACATGCTGTTCCAGAAAAGCTTTGCCTGGCTGAAGTGATCCTTGAAGCTATCGCTTCGCCGCTGCACCTTTTGCCCTTCCACCTTCTCAGCGTAATGCGCATATCCGCCTTCTTCCGGTGTCGCAGGTGAAGGATCATTATTCTGCAGTGAATTCTTATGATAGCTGACTGGACCCTTATTGATCGTCATCCTATGGTAGCCGTCACGCTGGTTGTTATGGAATGGACAAATGGGCCTGTTGATCGGAATCTCGTGGAAGTTCGGCCCTCCCAGCCGAATCAGCTGTGTATCGGTATATGAAAACAGCCTTCCCTGAAGAAGAGGATCATTTGTAAAGTCGATGCCTGGAACCACATGGCCAGGGTGGAAAGCAGCCTGCTCCGTCTCTGCAAACACATTGTCCACGTTGCGGTTCAGCGTCATCTTTCCGATAATCTTGACCGGGATGAGTTCCTCCGGCCAAATCTTGGTGGGGTCCAAAATATCGAAATCGAAGGCAAATTCATCTTCTTCAGGGATTATCTGCACGCCGAGTTCATATTCCGGGTAGTTCCCCATTTCAATGGCTTCCCACAGGTCCCTCCTATGAAAATCAGGGTCTTTCCCCGCAATTTTCTGTGCCTCATCCCAAACAAGCGAATGTACGCCCAGGACCGGCTTCCAGTGGAATTTGACGAAATGGGCCCTTCCCTGCTCGTTGACGAACCGGAAGGTATGTACTCCGAAGCCTTCCATCATCCTGTAGCTGCGGGGGATGGCCCTGTCCGACATATGCCACATCACCATATGGGCAGACTCTGTATTGTTTGCGACAAAATCCCAAAATGTATCATGCGCAGTGGCCGCCTGGGGCATTTCGTTGTGCGGCTCAGGCTTGATGGAATGCACGAGATCAG
>DATBUB010000334.1:0-6642 GCA_036516555.1 Bacillaceae bacterium | reverse complement strand
CAGTTTTTTCATATTTTTTGCCTCCCTTTTTATGTACGATCCAAATAGTACAAAGAACCAACAGCGCTCCAAGCGAATCCAGGCCAACATCCATGATGGAAGCAGTTCTGCTCGGGACAAATGCCTGGTGGATTTCGTCAGAGGCCGCATACATAGTGGTCAAAGTCCACGAAAGGACATATCGATATTGTTCAAAACTGTAAAAAAACAGGAGAGCCAATAGCCCAAATGCCCCCAAATGGACGCCTTTTCTAAACAAAAAGTTAAAGAGGGAAGCCTGCTCATCCGTAAGCCCAAGCAATGCTTGCAGGATAGCTTGCGTATTTCCGCCTGTCGAAGATGGCGATGCAGTAGCAGCAAAAATAGCGATACACCAGATGATGGAGGCGCACAGCCACATGTTTTTCTTTTTCATAAAGCCATTCCTTTCACAATTCTGGTTAAAGCAAAAGGCGGGATGATGGATCATTCCCGCCTTTACACCCTTATTTTATGTTCAAATGTTCCTTTAGGCGTGCCTGCAGCCTGTCCCGTTCTTCCTGAGGTACGATATAGTACCAGACGCCGCCAATCGTAGCGCCAGATCCTGCAATTTGCAGCTGTTCAATATTATGCCGGGCATCCTTATAGTTTTTCTGGATTTCTACCATTTCATCAAATGAAATATTGGTCTCCACATTATTGCTCAACGCTTTTAAAATATCATCATATTTCCAAAGTGCCGAAATGTTTGCGCCTTTGTTGATGACACCCTGGATCACTTGGCGCTGGCGCAGCTGCCGGCCGAAGTCTCCTCTTGAATCATCATAACGCATGCGCGCATATTTCAATGCGTCTGCACCATTTAAATCGATTTGTCCCTTTGGAAAATGGGTGTTCACAATCGAAAAATCAAGATCATTGTTTACGGTTACACCGCCGACTGAATCCACGATTTCCTGGAAACCTTCCATATTCATTTTAATATAGTAGTCAATCGGAATACCCAGGTACTTTTCCACCGTGTTCATGGACATTTCAACGCCGCCAAATGCATAGGCATGGTTGATTTTATCATCAAAGTTTTTCCCGACGATCTCCACTCTAGTATCACGCGGGATGCTCAGCATCTCCATGGATTTCTTCTCCGGATTTACCGTCATGACAATCATGGTGTCGGAACGGCCTTTGTCGCCTTCACGCTCGTCCACTCCCAGCATCAGGATGGAAAACGGCTCCTTCTTGTTCAGGCTCAAATTTGAATCCCTTGGTACGACAGACTCACGGTCAATCGGACTGTGTACGGTGTTCGCCGCTTTATTCAGATTGTGGTAAATGGAGTACGCATATGCCACCACACCCAGGAATAGCGCAAGCATGATAAACAAAAAGATCCTCAAACCTTTTCTTTTCTTTTTAGGCTGATACCTGTTCATTTTGTTGTTTCTCCTTCTCACTTTAATAAAATATCATTCTAAAATTTCCTGCCCCTGTCAGAAAATGAGATTTTTTTATAACCACTTCATTATACGTGATAAAAGTTGCATGTTCAACAAGATTCGGCACTAAATCTGCCTGGTCGAATTAACGCTTTAGCAGACAAAAGGTTCACTTTCAACCTTTCCTATGATACTATATCAACTAATATCCTCCATTCCATTTCCACTATAGAATGAATATGACAGCAACGAACATCAGAAAATGTTGATAATCTGATAAAGGTGATAAACAATGACGAACTACAAACTCCACTTGCATCCTATGTGGGAAAAAGCCCTGTCCCGAGAGCAGAAGATGAAATATGCCGAAATGGCCAATTCAAAGGCCATTCAGCCGGGTACCCTCACAGTGACTGAAATTCTGGCCAATTTTAAAGAAAATGGCGGTTTTGTCGCAACCATATTGCTGAATAATGGATACAACGAACCTCTCAACATCCAAAAAACTGCATTTGAAGTTGCGGATGCCCAAGGAGAAACGATTGCCAAGGGCCGCTTCGAACCCAATCTCGATATTAATCCTTTTTCTTCCCAGCCATGGTCCTTTGTTTTTTCAAAAGAGATGGTTTTCCGTGAAGGGGCTGGTTTGGCCGCCTACTCGGTCCGCATCGAGCTGGAGGAATACTTTATAG
Organism: Bacillaceae bacterium; assembly: GCA_036516555.1. GTDB lineage: Bacteria > Bacillota > Bacilli > Bacillales > Bacillaceae_C > DATBUB01. Next base: position 4,532 of record DATBUB010000334.1, on the reverse strand, counting down.
GGGGTCGTAAACTTGGTTAAGGTATTATTCGTGTGTCTGGGCAACATTTGCCGATCTCCGATGGCAGAGGCACTGTTCAGGGATATGGTCAAAAGAGAGGGATTAAATAGCAAAATCGAGGTTGATTCTGCAGGAACCGGTTCCTGGCACATAGGGTCGCCTCCCCACAAAGGAACGCTGAAGATTCTAGACAAGTATCAGATTGCCTCCGAGGGACTGGTGGCAAGAAGCTTCAAGAAAGAAGATGCGGAGGATTTTGATTATATTATCGGGATGGATGAAAGCAATCTCGTAAACATGAGAGACATTCTGGGCAAACCAGACCATCCAAAGATACTGAGACTTCTGGATTTGACGGATCAGAAAAAAGACGTTCCCGATCCTTACCTCACCGGTGACTTTGAGGAAACATATGAGCTTGTGACAGCAGGCTGCCGTGCCCTTCTGGAAATAATAAAAAATGAATGCTCCCTAAACTAAACAGAAAGAAAGCCGGCACACCGCGTCAATGCGGTGTGCCTGTACTTTTATCAATAGTTCAAGTCATTTTTCTTCGTTTGCTCGCTGTTGAAATACTTGCCTTCCAATTCATTATTGATTCGGTCTTCCTGTGATTTATCCGGCATGATCGATTCATTTGAACAGGCTCCCGAATCGGAGGAGTAGGCATTTTGGTTATAGTTGGAACCCTCTTCCAAATCCCCAAAACCAGGATCCGGGTGTTCATTATATACTCCGTTCCCATTTCGGTTCCATTCACCGCTTATTTGCGATTCCTTTTTCATTCTCATTTCATCCGAACGGTCAATATCGGCTTCTTCGCGCTTCACCGTTTCACTGACGGTTTCCGTATCCTTCACCTGGCGTTTGCCGATGACGATTTCTTCGCTGACCATCGGTTTTTTGGAAACCTCCACCTTTTCTTCCATCAGCGGAATCCGGATATTTTCGTCCTCATCAAAGACAGCTGCCGGATCTTTGCCCGTCGCTTCCCTGTCAACCGGACGGCGTTCTATATACACTTCTTCGCGGCTCACCGGAACATCCACAGTCTGTTCTTCTTCAACGATGTTTTTTTCCACTCGGACCTCGCCGCTTTGGACCCGTTCTTTGTCTACGTTTAATTTTTCCTCGTGAAGCTGAAGCCGCCTTTCTTCATCCATGTCACGGGAGGTTACCCCTGTGTCCGATACAACTGACTCGGTGTCTGCCGTCATGTTGTAATCCTGCCTGTTTAATGGATCCGGCCCCAAATTTTCATCCGCCGGGTCGACAATATTCGAACCCGTGTCATATAAGCGGCCATACTCCTTATCTACATACAATAAAACACTGCCATCCTGAATGTCATTATAGTACCGATTTGCTTCCGATTCGGACAAGCCCATATTTAGGAGCGCACCTCTCACAGGCTCTTCTCCGCTCAAAAAGGCCATGAATCGGTCAATCCAACTTCCATCTGCTGATTGTACCTCAGCGTTTGTCCTTCCGCGTACCATAGAAATATCATTTTCATCTTTAGCCACTACATAAATATCGTTTTCTTCGTAACCTTGCGCTATTAATTCCTCAATTTTGCGGATCACTTCATTTTCTGATTGAAACGTTCCTATAAACGTTTTGTTATCCATGTACGATCCCTCCTTGAGTTTTTGTCCAACGGACTACTACTTTCATACCCCTCTCAAGAAAGGGAAAACGATAATTTCCCATTTAATCTCTTTGTAAAATTTGCCACAGCTATTTCACTTTTTTTAACGGAAAAAACATAAACCGTCTTCGTTTCGCAAAATGAATGATGGGTTTTTGATTAAACACACTGTTCGGCAAAAATGGGGCCAGCGTATTAGAGGTGATATCGGCTTTGCCCCTCCTGACCTTCCATTTGTCATGGTGGATATCCCCCCGGAAGAGCGATTTTCCGACAAATGAATACATGCAATACCTTTCCAAAAGCCAATGATCGAGCGTACCGGGTTCCGCTTCAAACAGCAGATCTTCCGGATGATAGATTACGTGGAATTCTTCCTTCGTTTTCCTCCGCCTACTGGAAAAACAGGATTTCCCCTTCTTTTTTTTATAATCCATCGATGCCAGTTTATAGGGCAGCCCGGTAAAAATCCCTGCTCCCGCTGCGGTCGGAAGATGATTGGCATCCAGGCTGAAAAAATAGATGCCTGGAATCCCATCCCTAACGACATATGTCCGGACGTTCAATTCCAAATAAGAATTCATGAATGGAATGAGAGGCAACCCCCGCCCCCTCATGTTGGTAATACGCAAATGGATAATGCTCAGCCAAGCCGAGCCGTCATACGTATCCAATTCCAGCGCTTCAGGAATAAAGGGCCTCATGAACTGCTCAGGTACGGGCCAATGCATAAACAGGGTATCCCGCCAAACCTGCGTCAAAATCCAGGGGCGATGCGGCATCCGATACGGCCTGTGCTCTGTTTCCAAAAATTCTTTGTACATGATCCCACCTCATCTGCGAGAAGTTATTATACAAGTTCTCCTATCCGATGGGAATGAAACCTCAAAGCTAAACACATAAGTCAAACAAAAAAAAGCTCCCTTTAAGGAACTTTTCTGCATCTGGGCCACGCAAAGCTTTAAGCTTCTACGTAAGCTCCTTATAATCCTGATATAATCCCAATAACTCCTCGCCGAGCTCACTGCTGAAATCCCATGAATCCACGATCATTCTGGGATAGCCGGGGACGTAATCTCCCGGTGACAATGCATTTTCCATTTGAATGATTTCTTTAGTGATTTTCAGGAGCTGCTTGACCTGATGGCTGCTTCCATGGTCTTCCTCGAAATCTTTTATCCTGTTCTTCAGCATCCTTTTCACTTCGGCTGCCCTTTGTAAAAAGCGGTTTTGTTTTACCATCATGTCCACCTCACCTATTCAAAGGAGCTGATCCCTTATTGTTTAGCCTGAACCGAAGAGCGGATCATTACAGGTGCAGCCACATATTAAGATTCTGCAATGAAAAATCAATAGAAGGAACCCGTTTGATGTCCGTCTTATGTTCAAGAAATCTGATGAAAATCTTGATGTCTTCAACCACCTGGATAAATGAAACCTTTTCAAATTTATGTTTGCAATGGTATTTGATATAGCTGATTAAGTTTTGCTCACGTACAAAGACAAGATAGTGAATATCAGTATGCTCATACAGAAAATCGCGGATTCGTTCCAATGCCTGCCTTACATTGTCATTAACCGCCATTTCGTTCATTTGAAACTGGGATAATAGCAATTCATACCGTGAATACTCTCTCAAAGCTCCCATAGGGATCACTCTCCTTATTCATGAATCATTTTATTTGTCCTTTTTTATACGGTGAGCAATGGTTATATCCTTACAGGAATCGTTACACCCTCTATCAATCGAGCAAAAGATAAATCTTTAATTCTCCTAAATTTTCCAAAATAACGGTCATTTGGATCGCTCTCTCATAGCCTGTTAAAGTGGTATCCCCTTTCATGATGGTCGGGGCTGTAATATCCGTCTTAATTCCGTTATCAGCTATGATGGTGGACAGAGAGCCTGCGATCATGTTTCCTAATTCTCCGCTGAAGGAAGCCAGCATTTCTCCCTCGAGAGGCATACCAAACATGGCTTCGCCAACTGAACTGAAAATATGAGTGTCTGCAGACAAAATGATTTTTCCTTTAATATCACCCGTGATGCCGATCAGGACGCCGAAGTTCAGCTGCAGGGATTTTCCAAGAAGACTTGGCTTCTTTAATTCCTGTTTGATGGGCACAATAGCCTTTAAGGATGTATATGTACCGTTTAACAAATGCCCAATAGATTTATTTCTGTCTTCAAGCGTCATGGTCATCCCACACACTCTCCTTTTGATAAAATGTCAAAAAAAAGATTGGCTCATCTAAAAAAGGACATAGATGGCCAATCTTCTCAATTAACAGCTTGGCAACCTGGCAACCATAGTAACGAAACGGAAACCAACCGTTACTTTAGGCCCATAGCTTTGCGTCCTACCCTTTCGAATAGTTTGCCTTTATCATCTTTTCACGTCATGCAACTAATACCTTTGTATCATGTAATTGTTTTATTTTCAACATAATTCTACATTTTTCCTTACGAAAAACTTTATTCATAAACCTTTAGTCTTGGATTTTCCCAAATTCTCCGCGTAAACAGGTATGGAAGGTATTGGATTTTGATTCAAATATGATTGGAATATAAGTCAAAAGGCATGGTTTAGGCAGCCGTTTTTCATTTAGGCAGGGAATTAGCATCAAACATCCTGAGAGGAAATGACATAGAAATATGCAAACGCTTTTGGGGAAAACAATGTATTTTCCCAAAAAGAATTTTGGAAGTCTAATTTTTGAAGTACCCTACCAGCATTTTTTCAGCTTTGTCCATTTCTTCAAGTATCGGATTCATATAATCACTATACGCCTCTAAGTAGCTCCTTACAGATCCGCTGATATAAACCATTTCATACGATATATCTTGTTTTTTAGAACTCTCTAAAACGTGAAATGATGG
>DATBUB010000333.1:0-5611 GCA_036516555.1 Bacillaceae bacterium | reverse complement strand
TTTTGATGTCAGGTTCCATGCCAATGTTGTGGAAGTATTAAAGCAGGGCAACAAGGTGACGGGAGTGCGGTACATTGATACGTTGACGATGGAGGAGTTCATCCAGCCGGCAGAGGTCGTTGTGCTCACAAGCTATGTCCTGAACAATGCCAAACTCCTGATGGTATCCAATATCGGGGAGCAGTATGACCCCGAAACCGGTCGAGGCACGCTCGGCAGAAATTATTGCTACCAGCTGAATGCTGGAGCTACGGGTTTCTTTGATGAGCAGATGAATACGTTCATGGGGGCAGGCGCCCTTGGGATGTATATGGATGATTTTAACGGCGACAATTTCGACCACAGCAAAGTAGACTTCCTGCATGGTGCGGGAATCTGGGTTGTGCAGTCCGGGACAAGGCCGATTTCCACGAATCCAATTCCTCCGGATGTGCCGTTATGGGGGGCAGAATGGAAGAAAGCCTCCATCCATAACTATACAAGGTCTCTGTATGTGGGTGGCCAAGGGGCATCCCTGCCGCACAAGGAGAATTATATGGCGCTGGATCCGACTTATAAGGATGCCTACGGTCTGCCGCTCCTGCAGATGACGTACAATTTCACGGACCAGGATAGGGCTTTGCATAAATTTGCCACGGAAAGGTCCGCTGAGATCATGAAGGAAATGGGTGCCAAGCTGACTGTTCCCGAAAATTCAATATCGGATTACGATATCGTTCCGTATCAGGCTACACACAATACGGGAGGAACCGTCATGGGATCTGATCCCGGAACGAGCGTGGTCAATAATTATCTGCAGCATTGGGATGCGGACAATCTGTTTGTAGTCGGCGCAGGGAACTTCCCACACAACAGCGGATATAATCCCACAGGGACAGTCGGGGCTTTGGCCTACCGCTGTTCAGAAGGGATCATCCAATACAGCAAAACCGGAAAAAGCCTTGTATAAAAGGAGGAGAGATCCATGGGATTTTCCCAAATCGGCGTCCCTGGCTTAATCATCATCCTGGTCATTGTCCTGATCATATTCGGGCCCAAAAAACTGCCTGAAATCGGAGGGGCACTGGGAAAGACGCTTTCAGAATTCAAGAGGTCCACTAAAGAAATCATGGAAGATGGGGATCCGGCCAAAAAAGAAGATAAAAAAACAGATTTAAGCTAGAAGGTGTTTTTTATGGGTCCATATTCAGATCATAACCGGAAAATTCTCAGTCCGCTTGATAAAGAGCCCTATATAAAAAAAGAGGAAAAACTCACACAAACCGACAGTGCGGAATCCGAAAAGAAGGTCAGTGGCGGAACGGTCGTTGACCATCTTGCGGAACTCCGTAAGCAACTGATCAAAAGCGCACTGGTGTTTCTTGCTTTTCTTGTACTTGTATTTTCCACACTGAATATCTGGTTTCCGTATGTAACGAGAGGGTACGATCTGGTGGTATTTGGGCCGTTTCAGATCATTAAATTTTATTCTTCCATCTGTGTTACACTGTCATTGGGCCTGGCATTGCCTTTTCTTGTACATTTTATATGGCAGTTCATCAGGCCGGGACTGAATCCGGCCGAGATCAGGTTTCTCGGACTTTATTCTCCCGTTATGTTTTTCTTGTTCATCGGGGGGGTGGCTTTCGGCTACTTTGTCGTCAACCCGTTAAGCTACCAGTTCCTGATAGGGTTTGGAGCCCATAATTTTGATGTTATGGTTTCCGCCCAGGAATATGTTCATTTTCTCATCATGACGACCATACCGCTGGGCTTTCTGTTTGAGCTTCCGATTGTGGCCATGTTTTTGGCGGCGACCGGTGTCCTTACCGCTGATAGACTTGTCCAAATCCGGAAATGGTCTTATTTGATCATGGCCATTGTTTCAGCGCTGATAACTCCGCCTGATTTTATCAGTCAGCTCATGGTGCTGATTCCGATGGCCGTTCTGTATGAGGCGAGTATTTCCATCGTACGGAGGATGGAACAGAAGAAAAGCGGCGAAGCGGTTGAAATGCATTAAATGGGTGGAATATCCACTGTATATAAAAAACGTATCACTTTTCAAACTTTTCGTGTATGGTATAATAACAATCAATCAAATAAAATTTCCTTCGGGGCAGGGTGAAATTCCCTACCGGCGGTGATGGAGGCAATTCCTCCTTAGCCCGTGACCCGTTCCGGTTCAAACTGGGACGGCTGATTTGGTGGAACTCCAAAGCCGACAGTGACAGTCTGGATGGGAGAAGGAAGCAAGCGTTGTGTTTAGGATGGCTGCATAGGGGATTTCTATCTGCCCTTATGCTTGTTTGGCTATGCAGTCAAAGCATTGGCCAAGCGCCAGTTTTCGCATGCGCTTATTCAGCAATGCTCTTTTCAGCCCCGGATCCTTTGTCCGGGGCTTTTGCTTTTGGATGACATACAAACAAGGGGGAAGCCAATGGCTGGAAAAGACTATTATATGGATCTGGCACTCAAGCTGGCAGCTTCTGTTTTAGGACAGACAAGCCCCAACCCGGCTGTAGGGTGTGTAGTCGTCAAGGAAGGTGAAATCGTGGGCATGGGTGCTCACTTGAAAGCAGGTGAGGGCCATGCAGAAGTCCACGCACTGGAGCAGGCCGGAGAAAAAGCGGCAGGAGCCGATCTGTATGTCACTTTGGAACCTTGTTCCCATTACGGAAGAACACCGCCATGTGCGGATATGATAATTGCAAGAAAAGTAAAGAGAGTTTACATAGCTTCATTGGATCCCAATCCTCTTGTTTCAGGAAGGGGAGCCGAAAAGCTTAGGCGAGCAGGGATCTTGGTAGAGACGGGGATCCATGAAGAAGAAGCAGAAAACCTGAACAAATATTTTTTTCATTACATGAGGACGAAATGGCCGTATGTCACGCTGAAAGCAGCTGTCACCCTTGATGGCAAAACAGCTGCTTCAACAGGCGACAGCAAATGGATCACTTCAGAAGAAGCAAGGGTGGATGTCCATCTGTACCGCCACAGGCATGACGCGATTTTGGCAGGTATCCAGACCGTCATTCATGACAATCCCCAATTGACCACCCGTCTGCCCCAGGGAGGAAGAAATCCTTTGCGGATTGTGCTGGACACCGATTTAAGGATCCCACTCGAATCCCGCCTGTTGACTGATAAAGCGGCTCCCTCCTGGATTGTCTGCGGGAGATTTGCAGAAAGTGAGAAGCAGGAACAGCTTGAACATCTGGGGGCCAGGGTTAAAAGGATGGACACGGAACGGATTGATATAAGATCTCTGCTGGAATGGCTCGGCAAGGAACAGATCATGTCCGTGTTTGTAGAAGGCGGCAGCCGAATACATGGCTCCTTCATAGATGAAGGACTATTTCAGGAACTGGTCATGTATGTGGCGCCGAAAACGCTGGCGGACCATTCGGGGTTTTCGGCTTTTGCTGGAATGCCGAAAAGCAAGATGGAGGAAAGTAAAAAGCTTCAGTTTACCACTGTTGAACAAGTTGGCCCCGATATAAAAATTGTGGCGGTTCCGATAAAAGAGGGGGGGATAACATGTTTACGGGAATCATAGAAGAAATAGGTTCTCTTGCCCGCATTGAAAGGAAGCCCGCTTCGCTGACGATCACCATCTTCGCAAAGAAGGTCCTGGAAGACGCCAAGATTGGGGACAGTATAGCCGTAGACGGAGTGTGCCTGACAGTATCCCGATTTGACAGTGCCTCATTTGAGGCTGATGTTATGCCGGAGACCTTCAAGGCTACCACTTTAAGAAGGCTGTCACCAGGTTCTGATGTTAACCTGGAAAGGGCCATGTCTGCGGGAGGAAGGTTTGGCGGGCATTTTGTAACGGGCCATGTGGATGGAACGGGTACAATCATTGAAAAAAGAAAGCTGGAAAACGCTCTCTACATCACGATAAAGATCCCGGAGGAACTCGCTCCATTCGTCATGGACAAGGGATCCATCGCCGTGGACGGCACTTCTTTGACGGTCTTTGGCATAACGGGTTCCAATGTAACGATTTCCCTGATTCCTGTAACCCAGAAAGATACAATCCTGGCTGGAAAGAATATAGGGGAACAGGTTAACATTGAATGCGATATGCTCGCAAAATATGTTCATCGGATGTTGAAACAGCCGATGGGACAGAAAGAAAATATTACAATGGCCATGCTGGCAGATAACGGCTTTATTGACTGACCGGCAGCAAGCCCATTTGAGGTGAAAGTATGTTTGATTCAATAGAAAAGGCTGTGGAAGACTTAAAGATGGGAAAAGTCATCATTGTAGTGGATGACGAAAACCGGGAAAACGAGGGAGACTTCGTGGCACTTGCGGAGAAAGCCTCACCAGAGGTCATTAATTTCATGGTTAAGGAAGGCAGGGGCCTTGTTTGCGTTCCCATTACAGAAGCGAAAGCTGCTCAGTTAAAATTGGGCAAGATGGCCGATAAAAATACGGATCCGTACGGCACTGCTTTTACAGTGAGTGTCGATCATGTCTCCACTCATACCGGAATCAGTGCTTTCGAACGTTCAGAAACGATATTGAAATTAATATCCGAGGGTGCCCAGCCGGAAGATTTTAAAAGACCGGGGCACATATTCCCTCTTGTCGCCAAGGAAGGCGGAGTCATCAAACGGGCCGGACATACAGAGGCAGCTGTGGATCTGGCAGTACTATGCGGTTCCAAACCCGCAGGCGTCATATGTGAAATCATGAAAGACGACGGTACGATGGCGCGAGTGCCGGACTTGAAAATCATTGCCGAGCGTTTTGGGCTTTCCATGATCACCATAAAGGATTTGATCTTCTACCGGAGCTATAATGAAAAGCTTGTCAACAGAGAAATTGAAATCAATTTGCCTACAGAATTCGGTGACTTCAGGGCTGTCGCATACACCAATCGCTTGGATGACAAAGAGCACCTCGCTCTCGTTAAAGGGGAAATCTCACCGGATGTTCCGGTGATGGTGCGCATGCACTCGGAATGCCTTACGGGAGACGTATTTGGCTCCAATCGATGCGATTGCGGACCTCAGCTGGAGGCGGCTTTGGGGCAGATAGAGGCTGAGGGCCGGGGAGTGTTGCTGTACTTGCGGCAGGAGGGCCGCGGAATCGGCCTCCTGAACAAACTGAGGGCTTATAAGCTGCAGGAAGAAGGCTATGATACCGTGGAGGCGAATGAAAAGCTGGGTTTTGCAGCTGACCTGAGGGATTTCCGTATCGGCGCCCAAATCCTCAAGGAGCTCGGAGTCGGGAAAATCAGGCTTCTGACAAACAATCCGAGAAAGCTTTCCACATTGGACAAGTTCGGCTTCGATGTGGTGGAACGGGTTCCCATCCAGCTTCCGTCCAAAAAGGATAACGAAAGATATTTGAAGGTTAAAGCAGAGAAATTGGGCCATATGCTAACATTTACCCAACAGGAGGAGAAATGATGAACCAAATCTATGAAGGAAATCTCGTAGGTACAGGATTAAAGATTGGAATTGTAGTGGCACGGTTTAATGAGTTTATTACCGGCAAACTGCTGTCCGGAGCACTCGATGCACTGAAGCGCCATGGTGTTGCAGAGGAAGATGTGGAGATTGCCTGGGTTCCCGGAGCTTTTGAAATTCCACTTACAGCCAAAAAAATGGCT
>DATBUB010000332.1:0-3292 GCA_036516555.1 Bacillaceae bacterium | reverse complement strand
GGTATTGGAAAGACACGAGGGCAAGTAAAAGGCAGCCTTCGAGCGCTTTTTATGGGGACAGGCTTTTTGGGGACAGGCTCAAAAGAGCCTGTCCCCCCCCCTTTATTTTAGTGCTTCATGTGCGTTCAAATGGCCCTTGCCGAAGTACCACTGCTCCTTTCCGTTTACCGGGTCAACCGCTTGTTTGTATAGCAGATCCTGCAGCTGTTTAGGCGGCATTTTCCCATGCTTGTCGATCAGGAGTGCAGCCACAGCCGATACTTTCGGTGTTGCCATGGAGGTCCCGATTGACCAATACCAGCCTCCATCCTCACCTGCGCTCAGGTTAAATTCGTTTTCGAATAAGCGTTTAGAAATGTATTCCGCGAATCTCCCTTCTTCCGAGTATTGATCATACATCCTGGCATCCCCGCCCACAGCGGCGATATCAATGAAGCCGGGGCCATAGTTGGAGTAGTTCGCCAGCACATCGTTGACGCCTGTTGCCGATACGGTGACCACCCCTGGGATCGTTCCCGGAACCTCAAATCCGGCGCCCACAAAATACAGGCCGTCACCGGCATATTCCGCGTTCAAGAAATCCATGACTTCCCGCTTGTTCGTTGCATTTATGGCGTCATTGCCCGCTGCCGCCACAACGAGGGAACCCTTCTTTGTTGCATATTCAACCGCACGCTTATACCCGACAAAGTCTGCTACATCGTTGCCCAGGTTCTCTTTCTTTCCTGTTTCCGGATCAATATAGAAAACCTGCCCCATGACATCAAATCCGCCCAAACTCATAGAAATGACATCCACTCCATCGTTGGCGGCCGCAACCATGGCAGCATAAATCCATGCAGATTCAGCGGAGCTCGTCCCAAATACGCGGTAGGCGCGTATACCGGTATCAGGCGCAACGCCGAGCATGGCACCGTTGCCCGCAATGGAGCCGGCCACATGGCTGCCGTGTCCGTGACGGTCATCAAATGCTGCCGGATCTCCCGTTTCGTAAGGCTCCTTTCCGGCAAATCCGCCCGCTGGAACAAAGTTTTTCGAGCCTGGCAGAAGGTTTTTCACGAGGTCAGGGTGGTCACGGTCAATCCCTGTATCCACGATACCCACGACAACATCATGAGAGCCCGTTCCTAACTTGTAGCTCTCCCCATTATCCGTGATCCGCTTGATGTCCCATTGCTTGTTCCAAAGGGCTGCATCGGCCGGATTGACGGCGCTTTCTTTAATCTTTTGGGAATGAGGCAAGCTCCAAGTGATGGAAGGGCTGGCCGCACTCACTCCCGTAATCCCTTTCAGCTTGGCAAAGGATTTGGACGGTGCCTTCACTTGGGCAAACCCGATTTCAGGAACCATGTACACCACTTCGCCGCCCATGTTCTTTACTTGCTGCTTAAAATTAGCCGGAATACTATTTTCCTTGAATAAGACCGAATACCGCTGTGCCTTCCCTCCGCTTGCTTCCGCCTTTTCCATCGCCGGCAGGAAGCTCAGCATCAACACCAAACCAAATACCACTGCGAAAAACTTCTTCATCGTGCTCCTCCTCATGTGCATTCATTTTAACGAACTCACCCTGCAAAGAGCCAGGCCGCTATACATGAGAAATTAGACGGTGAACGCTTTTTTCCCTTCCTCATTCGTGCAACAAATACCTACACCAGACTACAGATTCACAAAGATTGGAGGAAATTTCCCAAAAAAATTGTTGAATTAAAAACCAGGCAAAACAAAAAGAGAGCGGCCTCTCCCACCCTCTTTGTCTATACATTTCCCTCCAGCAAATCTCTCAGCGTAGTTCTGTCCAGCAATTCGGCAATATTATCCCTGACACGTGCCCATAAAGGTTTTAAAAGACAGCCTGCTTCCAACGGACAGCTCTCATAGGAGGTGACGCTCACACAGCCCATGGGCGCCAATGGGCCTTCCAAGTTGCGGATAACCTCCCCGATGACGATTTCCTCCGGGTCCCTGCTCAGCTTGTACCCCCCATTCACTCCTCTCTTGCTTTGGACATACCCATTTCTTTTCAGCTGCAATAGCAGCTGTTCCAGGTAGTTGAGCGGGACAAGCGTCTTCTCGGATATTTCCCCGATCGATTGCAGCCCCGTTTCTTTGCCGCCCAAACAAATCAGTGCACGCAAGGCATATTCACCGCGGCTGGATATTTTCATACAACCACACCCCCCTCTATATCTAGGCGGCTACCTATTTTTCCCGTTCCATAGAACCCAGCATTTTGTCCCTCCATATGGTAGGTTAGAAACTTGATTAGATTAGTCGACAATCAGCATATTCACCTGACGGGTCCAGTATTCCTTTACCTTAGTCTATTCAAGAAATATATAAATAGGAGAGGGTTTGCTTGAGGAGGCTCATTATTCTTGCCCTGATTGGGCTGGCGGCACAGCTGGTGGATGGCTCGCTGGGAATGGCCTACGGCGTCACTTCCACTTCCTTGCTGCTTATGTTTGGGATTGCCCCGGCTGTCGCATCTGCCTCTGTTCATATGGCAGAGGTTGTAACCACCGCTGCATCGGGAGTTTCGCATATCCGATTTGGAAATGTCGATAAGCAGGTTGTCTATAAATTGATCATCCCAGGTTCCATCGGCGCATTTCTGGGAGCCTGTTTTTTAGGCAGCATACCGGGTGATATCATCAAGCCGTATGTCTCTGTTTTTCTTCTGCTGCTCGGAGTCTATGTCATCTATCGTTTTCTGTTTAGGTTCAACCCTTCAAAGCAGCTTGCGAAAAAGAAATGGGGAAACAAACAATTTATGCCACTCGGTTTTATCGCCGGCTTTTTTGATGCCACCGGCGGGGGAGGATGGGGACCCATCGCCACACCCGTCTTGCTAACGGGCAATAAAATGGAACCGAGAAAAGTCATCGGTTCCGTTGACACAAGTGAATTTGCCATTGCCGTTTCGTCAACCCTTGGCTTTCTGTTAACCTTGGGATGGAACCAAATTCACCTTCAATGGGTGCTGGCCTTGATGATCGGGGGAGTCATTGCCGCTCCCATCGCCGCCTGGCTGGTGAAAATCATCCCCACCAACCTCCTTGGAACCCTGGTGGGGGGGATCATCATCATCACCAACATCCGGACCTTGCTGGGGGCGTTAAACGTCTCTCACACCATGAGTGTGTATACGTATGTGTCGCTCATCATCCTATGGCTGGCGGCAGTGATCAGCGTCATTGTGAAAATAAAAAAACGGAGCTACGGCTATCAGCAATGATGCATACAATCGATGTTTGTAAACCCCGGTATCAAATGAATCCGGGGTTTATGA
>DATBUB010000331.1:0-1591 GCA_036516555.1 Bacillaceae bacterium | reverse complement strand
CATAAAAAATACCCTGCAGACATCTGCAGGGCCCCTCTATTTTCCGGCCAATCCGGATAGAAGGCAAAGGGAGAGGAGAAACCGGAGGAAGAACTTATGGGGAAACGTAAGTCTTCTCCGCGGTTGGCAACAACATCTGCTGCGATGTTGTTACGTTCATTATCACCTCTATCGGCACTTTTATACATGGTTTCGAAGGTTTATGGCCAATTGTCCCTTTCATTAGCCTGCAGCCGTTAAATGTGGTAGGATGGGTAGGAAAAAAAACTTTGAATTTTTGGTGACGCCAATGAGGATCATTTCAGGAATATGCAAGGGAAGACAGCTTAAATCCGTCCAGGGAAAGGGCACAAGACCCACTACCGATAAAGTGAAAGAAACCATATTTAATATGATCGGGCCTTATTTTGATGGAGGGATTGGCCTTGATCTATTTGCCGGAAGCGGCGGACTGGGCTTGGAAGCGCTAAGCAGAGGGTTGGAGCGGGTCATATTTGTGGACAGGGATATGAATGCCATCCAGACAATCAAGTCAAACATCTCCATCTGCAAAATGGAAGATCAAAGTGAAGTGTATAGAAACGATGCAGAACGTGCGTTAAAAGCTATTGTCAAAAGAGAATTGGCATTTGACTTCATCTTTTTGGACCCGCCTTATAAGAAACAAAAGCTGGTGGATTTGCTGGAATTCATCGACAAGCATGAGCTTCTATCTGATGGCGGGAAAATAATTTGCGAGCACAGCAGTGAGGTTGTCTTGCAAAATGAAATCGGCTGTCTTGGGCAAGTTAAAAGCGGCGGTTATGGAATCATCGGCTTGACCATTTATACAAAGAGCAAGGGGGATATTCGCCATGACTAGCATCGCAGTTTGCCCGGGAAGCTTTGATCCTGTCACCTATGGGCATCTCGATATCATTCGTCGTGCTGCCAAGGTTTTTGATGAAGTGTATGTGGTCGTGTTAAGCAATTCATCCAAAAAGCCATTGTTTTCGGTGGAAGAGAGAACGGATTTGATTTCTCAGGTTACAAGGGAGATCAGAAATGTCAAGGTTGACTCTTTCAACGGCCTGCTTGTAGAGTATGCCAAGAGTGTTCAGGCCAATGCCATCATCAGGGGCTTGCGGGCTGTATCCGACTTTGAGTATGAAATGCAGATCACTTCGATGAACAGGGTCTTGAATGAAGACATTGAAACATTTTTCATCATGACGAACAATCAATACTCCTTCCTGAGTTCCAGTATTGTAAAGGAAGTGGCCAAATATGACGGCAACATTTCTGAGCTGGTACCTCCGGAGGTGGAGAAAGCGTTGAAAAATAAGTTTGCCTAACGTCAAAAACAAGCAGTTTCCTTAGAGAAATCTGCTTGTTTTTTTATTTTTTTTGTACGCCCATTCTGCGGGCATACATGATGGTATAAACGAACAGCGCTGAAAGGGTGATAATGGGGCCGGTTTTTGCTAACCATGCTTCCATTGAATGGAAGAGGGTGTTGGAATGCTGAAAAAAAACAGGCAACGCTGCAGGTGCTTTTCCTGTTGAGATGGAATGCTCAAACGGCTTCCAAAAGACGAGCGTCAAGAAGGCC
>DATBUB010000330.1:0-4093 GCA_036516555.1 Bacillaceae bacterium | reverse complement strand
GATGAAGAGATGGAAATGATCAGGCGATTCCGTGAAAAGGACCCATTGAAAGAAACGATTCCCGTCCTTGTACAAGGAGAGCTTGAGGAAATGAGAAAGGAAGTCAAAAAGGTCCAAGTGAATCAGGATATTGAGAAATATATCCTCATGCTTGTCAGGCAGACAAGGGAACATGCATCCGTCGAGCTTGGGGCCAGCCCGAGAGCTGCCATTGCACTTCTTCGTGCCTGCCAGGGATCCGCGTATTTACATGGCAGAAACTTCGTCATCCCGGATGATGTGAAGAGCATGGCCCCGATTGTACTTGCCCACCGTATTTATTTGACGATTGAGGCGTCTCTCACTAAAACAGCAGAAGAAGTCTTCAATGACATTATTCAAAGCGTGCCGGCTCCTGTAGAGGCTGGAGCCATATGACCAAGTGGTACAGGCAGACAGTCTGGAGCAGCCGCTCATTGGATTACGCAGCCCAATTTTTGTTGCTATTTTCAGTTTTGGCTTTTTTTGCAGCCAAAAACATACCTCTGTTCATTTTCCTCAGCTGCTGGGTCACTCTTAAGCTGTATGGGCAATACTGGAAAGCCGCCGGCAATAAGCTTGATCTTGCCAACGAGAAGAGCCGTCAGTACTTGTCGGTCGGGGAGAGAGGGAAATGGACACTCCGCTTTACAAACAATGGACTGCCCATTTTAAAAGCAGAACTATACATTTCCTTTGATGATTCTGTTGTTCCAGAAGGGGTCGATCCGAACAAAAACAGCCAAACCGTAGATATAAGGATCCCTTTCTCCATTTGGGAAAAGGAAGAAAAAGAAGTCGTGATACCGGTTGAGGCAAATAAGAGGGGATCGTCCCAAATTCGAAGCATTTCCCTCAGAATCTATCATTTATTTGGAATCGGTTATATGGACTTAGCATACAGGGACCAGTTCAAGACCCAGATGCTAGTGTATCCGAACAGGTCGCTCGTTTATATGCCGGAAGAAAAGCTTGTTTTTTTGCAAGGCTATCAAAATGTCCGTACATCCTTATTTGATGATCCGATGGCTCCTGTCGGGGTGAGGCAATATGTGAGCGGCGATCCGTTTCAGCATATTCACTGGAAAGCAAGCGCCAGGACGCAGGAGCTGCAGACCAAGGTGTTTGAGCCTTCAGCTTCCTACGGCTGGCTGATAGTCTTGAATATCGCCGTCCGTTTTTCCATTAATGCACAGCTGGAAGAGATGATAAGGCAAACAGCCTACTTGATTGATTATGCCCTAAGGAAGAATATTCCTTTTTCTCTCGCTGTAAATGTCCGCACGTTCGACCAGACACCCTTTTACTATTTAAAAGAAGGAAGCGGAAGGGAGCACCGCCAAAAAGCTCTTGAGCTTTTAGCCATGCTTTCATCTTCTTCACTTGTCCTCCCGTCATCCCACATGCTTAACTATTTGGCTTCCGAACCCCTGCCGTCCGCTGCAATCATGATCGGGGAAATGAACCAGGAAGAAAATTCGGCAGCCAGGCAGTTCCAGCTCAAAGGAACAGCGGTGTTCAAAGTTGAAACGATACTTGAAAAGGGAGTCATGAAAGAATGGAACGAAAAACAATTGGCGGTATAAATTCGCATACTGCACCAATCTGGCCATTATGGAGAGGATTTATGATGAAAGCCATCATGGGGGCATTGATCATATCTCCTATTCACCCTTCAGGACCCTTTTTTCAATCGTTGGCCTGGCCATTTATTCTATTAGCCGGCATCGGGAGCCTTCTGGCGGCTTCTATTCCGATACGGAAGGATAAAGGGTATCTGTTTGTGCTGGCTTTATTATCTTTTCCGGCGATGGCCATTATTGGTTTTGTTCTGAAGCTTCCAATTTGGTCGATCTTGCTGGCAGCTGCCTTTACAGTCTGGTTTTTCATGAAGGAAACGGAGGAACTGGGACATGGAGAGGAAACCGGGACTGGGCTGGTTGTATGGACTGTATTGATCGGAGCGGCAGTCTGGTTTGCAGCAGCTTCCTTTTCCCTTCCATTTCTATACCCGGTACTTTTCCTTGTATGGGTGCAGTTTTTCTTATTTTCGATTGGAATATGCCTGGAAAGGTTCTTCGGGAGCGGAGACGGCAGCGGTAAGGTTTTTTTTATGCTCAAGACAATTTTGGTTTTGCTTATGCTTCCATTGGCAGCTTCCTCTGCAGCCGTTCTCGTTTCTGGCATGCTGCGATCAGTCTTGGTCCATATCCGCGGATTCGTTGCCGGCCATCTAGCGAATGGCATGGAGCCTGTCATGGGTGTTTTTACTTCCTTCCTGTATGGGAATATGGATAGGGAGATGGTTGGAGGGGATCCCGGAGGAGCGGAAGGAGGTTACACCGGAAAAGAAAATGTCCTGAATCTTGAGGGTGGAGACGGTGGGATGGGTGCTGGAATTCTGGTAATCATCGGCATACTTCTTCTCACCATTATCGGCATGTACCTGGCCAAAAGGCTGAACCTGTCACAAAGGCAGTATGTGGCTGCGGAAGAAAGCATAGCGTCCGCTAAAGTAGTGCCGAGCTCCGGTACAGTCTCGATGTCATTGGACCCCCATTATTCAAAAGCAGCGAATCAAATCAGAAAGACGATGAGCCAGTTTGAGGGCTATGCACGCAAAAAGCGGCTTGGCAGGGAACCATACGAGTCCATGCGGGACTGGACTGAAAGAATCGGCCTGCAGCCATCCGACATATGGATGGAGACATATGAAAATGTCCGATATGGGACACACACTAACACTACAGGGGATGCTGAAGCATTTGCAGCAGAATGCAAGAAGCTGAAAGTAACCCTCAGGGAAGCCTCCGCCCGTATTACAAAGGGTTAATCCTTCGGCTACGGGGAATAAACAATTTACCAAATACGTGCAGTTATATTGACTAAACCGCTAAACTTGGATAATTTTGAAGGGTACCTATTTAAAAAAGCAGTTCAAAAAGGAGACGATGATCATGAAAGAAAAACAATTTACCGTAACAGCGGATACAGGTATACATGCAAGGCCCGCCACTTTGCTTGTACAAACAGCCAGCAGATTCTCTTCGGACATACAATTGGAGTACAAGGATAAAAAAGTAAACCTGAAATCCATCATGGGCGTCATGTCATTGGGCATCGGCAAGGGAGCAGACGTTAAAATCACTGCTGAGGGCAGTGACGAAGAGGAAGCCATTAACAGCCTTGCGGAGTTATTCTCTAAAGAAGGACTTGGAGAGTAATGTCGGCCATCATCAAAGGTATAGCGGCTTCTGGCGGGATTGCCATAGGAAAGGCATACCGGCTCGTTGAACCTGACCTTTCCTTCGACAAGAAAGCGATTACCGACCATGCTAAGGAAATCGAGCGTTTCCATTCTGCTGTTGAAGCGGCAAAAGCAGACCTGCAGGGAATACGGGATCGGGCAGCCAAAGACCTGGGAGAAGACAAAGCTGCTATATTTGATGCCCACATGCTTGTCCTTGGAGACCCTGAGCTTCTTGGCGCCATTGAGGAAAAGGTGAAATCAGAATTTGTAAACGCTGAAATGGCGCTGAAAGATACAACAGACATGTTCATAGCCATGTTCGAGCAGATGGATAATGAATACATGAAAGAACGGGCTGCCGATATCCGGGATGTCACAAAACGTGTGCTCGCCCATCTTCTCGGCGTGGATATACCAAATCCGGGATTATTGGCTGAGGAGGCCATCATTGTGGCTGAGGATTTGACCCCGTCAGATACAGCGCAGCTGAACAGGGATTTTGCAAAAGGGTTTACCACTGATATTGGCGGGCGAACATCCCATTCAGCCATCATGGCACGTTCCTTGGAGATTCCTGCCGTGGTGGGAACCAAAACAGCAACGGCCGAAATCAAGAACGGTGATATAGTGGTGGTTGACGGCTTGAATGGGGAAGTACATATCAACCCTACTCCTGAGGTGCTTGAACATTATAAGATGGAAATGGACAGATATGAACACCAGAAAAATGAATGGGCTCTGCTGGTCAATGAAAAAACAGTCACCAGTGACGGCATTCATATAGAACTTGCTGCCAATATAGGAACACCTAAGGATTTGGAAGGT
>DATBUB010000329.1:0-10937 GCA_036516555.1 Bacillaceae bacterium | reverse complement strand
GAAGAAATAGATCAAATCATTATTTCTTATGGTAACCTTCTAAAAGACAAAGATGAAAAAAAACTGCTGGAAAAAATAACAGCTGAATGGAACAGTTTTTCGGAACTGACTTATGTTATTTTGGAAAGCAGCAGAAATAATCAGGATGAACTCGCCGTTCAACAAAGCTATGAGGCCATTATCAATCTTGATAACATTGAGGGACAACTAGGTGAATTGAATAACTTACACACAAAAGAAGCAAAAGCAATCGAACGGCATGGTATTGGATTATATAAAAACGTTGTCTTGATATTGGTCATCTTCTCTGTTTTGGCTCTTCTCATTTCCATCCTAGTTTCGCGATATTTGCTTCGCAGCATGAAGGATCCCATTGTCCTTCTTTCCTGGAAATTTAAGCAGCTTGCAGCGGGAGATTTGACAATTGAAAAAGCGGCGATCAAATCCAGTGATGAAATTGGGGAGCTCGGAGAAAACTTCAACTCCATGCTCGTTCAGCTGAAAGAAATGGTGACCGCCTTGCATGACCACATCGGAACTGTCGCTGACACATCCATAGAACTGTCGGCAAGTGCTGAGGAAACAAGCAAGGCTTCTGTCCATATTACCGAATCGGTCATAGAAATTTCGGAAGGGGCATCACAACAGCTGGAAAGGTCACATTCGAGCTATGCGGTTGCTGAAGAAATCACTTCGGGCATGTCACAGGCAGCAGCATCCGTCCAATCCGTATCTGATTTGGCTGTTTCAACGGCAGATCGAACGGCAGCGGGCAGCTCCCTCATGGAAACGGCCATCGGCAAAATGGCGGAAATCAAATTTTCAACAGAGTCAACTGCTGGTGCCGTCAATGAGTTAAATGAAAAGTCAGCCCGAATTGGAAAGATCGTTGCGGTCATCAATGGCATTGCCGAGCAAACCAATTTATTGGCTTTAAATGCAGCCATTGAGGCGGCCAGAGCGGGTGAGCATGGCAAAGGCTTTGCTGTTGTGGCAGAAGAAGTACGGAAACTTGCAGAAGGCTCAGGAGTCGCCGCTCGTGAAATCGTTGACGTCATAGGGTTAATACAGGAAGACGTCAGCAAAGCGACTGCTGCAATGGCAAGTTCACAAATAGAGGTTGCTCAAGGGCTAATTCTCATCCATGAATCAGGCCAAAGCTTCAAGGATATTTCCAAAATGGTGGATGAGGTGGCGGCCCAAGCTCAGGAAATTTCAGCCATTACAGAAGAAATCACAGCCAGCACCCATGACTTGAAGAAGATGGCAAATGAAGTTGCTCATATGTCCGAGGTGGCTGAAGACCGGACACAAAATGTGGCGGCAGCTGTAGAACAGCAAAACGCCATCATGGAAGAGATTTCAGCATCCTCTACGGTATTGAGTTCCATGTCTGAGAACCTAAAAGAGATGGTGTCCCATTTTAAAATCAGATAAGGGCATGTATATGAATATATAAACATCCTGTAAAACACCCGATTCGCTTGAACCGGGTGTTTTGTCCTTATCAACTTATTGGTCATTTGCGGGACTCTATTTTTTTCACTACTTTTTTGATGGGCTTTCCGTCCACAAACTCAGGGGTTTCCAAATCCAATAATTCATACAGGGTAGGGGCGATGTCCAAGGTGGTGATTTTAGGCCGGATCTGCTCTTTTCTAATACCAGGCCCGGTGACATAAAAGATGGGACGAAGCTCCCTTCGTTTTGGATTTCCTCCGTGGCTGCCGAGTTCTGCCGGAGTTTCGGCTATGTTTTGGTCCAGTTCATCCTGCGCGATATAGTATCCTTTTGAAGCGGCAAGGATGACATCGCCTGCATTTGAGTCTTTGTCTTTGGACAAAGTGATATCATCAATCGGTTTTTCTTTCACTCCCGCCAATATCCGAATCATGGTCTTCCAAGAGGAAGAGGTATCTGACAGACTCGAGTTTCCGTGTCTTACCCTGCTCCACCATTGCTTGAAATAGCTGGAAGCGGTGGCGGTCTTGTCGATATGCTTTTTGTCTGCCTCCAGGTTTTTAAACACCTGGACAATTTCTTTCTGGACAGATTTATACTCCTCAGGCGCCACAATCCCGCCTTTTTCCCTTCCCTTTAAATTTATATAAATATGGGCAACAGATCCGCTTGCGACTGCGTATGCCTTCGATTGCGAAGGGTCGATTTTCCCGTCCTTCCCTTTTTTGATCAATCCCGCTTTTTCCAGCGCATCATTTGGAGAAATCATCGAGTGGACGGGCTCCATTCCGTGATCGGACACAAGAAAAAGCAAGTCATTTTCCTCGGCCGATTCCAGCACCTTTCCGAGAGATCGGTCTGCCAATGTGTAGGCCCACTTGATATACCCCATATATTCCTTTGATTTTTCCGGTGTGTATCCTGGCTGCCGCGGGTCGGTCAGGAGATATTTATGTTCTTCATGGTCAATCTGTGGATAATAAAAGAGCAATAAATCAGGTTTATATTCTTTTTTAATGTAGAGAGAGACATCGGTCGTCCACTTGGCGAAGCGCTCACTGATCTCTTCGTATTCCTTCCGTTTAATCCAGCCTTCCTCCAAGGCATGGTCATCATCCTGTGCCGGGAAAATGCCGAATTTCTTCTGTATGGTTTCTGCAAATCCTTCCGGCCCCTTTATCACCGCCGAGGTGACTGCCGTGCGGTAGAGTTCCATGTCTGAGAGATTGTTGGATGTCTTTGTCCACTTAAAATGAAAACCTGCAAGCAATTTTCCATCCGTGTTCAGGGTGACGGAACCCCAATCATTTTTTTGGACAGCCTTGTCAGGGTCTGCTTTCTTATCGACAGAAAAATAAAATGCATCATACTCCTTCTTCTTGTCATCTTTCGTATCTGCTGCCAGTACATGGACCACTATGTTCCTGGCACCGGAAAGCTTCAGGGCAAAAGCAGCTTCTTGCAGGGGGCTGTGGCTGTCCGGTGCGTTTTCCCACCCGTTTGCTTTTTTGAACTTCAGTTTTTCAACAGAGCTGCCTGCCCATGTTTTTCCGTAATAGACAGAATATGTGGCCTCGTTTCCATCCATTGGATTGGAACCGGGGAAGAGAACGGTGGCGGTTGTCTTTCCCTGTTTGCGGGCTTCTGCCCAAATGGGGGTGGTTTCCAGAGGGGAATAGAATGCACTTTTCTGTCCCGTTAGACCTTTCTTTTCCTCGTGAAGATTGTTGCTGATCATTCCGGTTTTCCCCGGCTTGGCACCGGTGGAAATCGCCGCGTGAGAGGCTGCGGTGAGGGAAGGGTAGACCGTCCGGATGTCTCGTGCGTACAATGCGTTTTTCTTCACTTTTTTAAAGTGGGGCAGCATACCGGCTTTCATATATTCTTCAGCCAAGTCGTGGCGCATCCCATCAAAAGATATGACCGTGATCGTCCGGCTGCTGTCCGGTTTTGCCGCTGCAGCGGGGGCGGGGGTCAGTGGCGCCTGGACAGCGGCAAGTCCGATCAGGAGCGCCGGAAAAAACTTCAGTATGTAAGCCTTCCATGTTGTCATTCGTATCCCTCTTTCTATCTTGGGTGATGGTATAATTCCCGTTCATGCGCGAGGTAAAACAAAAGTCCCAAAAGCTGCGGCGGTTGGCCGTGTGCTTTTGGGACATGACTGAACATGGTGAATTGTGTTGGTGCCAGGCACCAAAGCAATTCAGACACTATTCCGAATTGTTTCCAAGTTGTATGGGTGCCAGGCACCCATTCATGGCTGCAGGATTCGCTTTACTTTTTCGACGGCCACTTTTGAACCCCCGCTGTTTTCGACTCCTTCGACCATGAGTGCGACCAAGATTTCAGGGTTATCGGTGTTGTATGCGACAAACAGGCCATTTTCCTTGCCCTTGTCGCCCTGTTTTTCTTTATACTCGGCTGTTCCCGTTTTACCGGCGATGGGGTAGCCTTCGATTTTGCCTGCATGGCCCGTACCGCTTGGATCCTCAACCACATTCAAAAGTGCCTGATTCATCTTGGCGGCATTTTCTTCATTGACGATTTTCTCTTTCCAAACCTGTCCGTGTTCTTCACCAGCAAGAAGAATCGGCTTGATCAGGTTTCCGCTGTTTGTAAACGGGGTGTAGGCTGCGGCAAGATGCAGGATGCTCATCTCGATTTGGCCCTGTCCGTAACTGGAATCAGCGAGCGCAACCTCGGTATCCATCTTTCCGATTTTTGAAGCTTCCAGCGGATACAAGTAGGATGGGATGGGATCCTCAAATCCAAAGCTCTTTAAACCAGATACGAATTTATCTTTCCCAAGTTCTAGCGCGGTTTGCGCAAAATAAATATTATCCGAGTATAGCAGCGCTTTTTCCAGATTCACAGGGGTGTTGGGATCTGTTACCCGCACAACCTGATAGCCTCCCCAGGAAGAATCTTTTTTCCAGGTCAATCCTTCGATGTTTCTGGTTTTTTCCCAATCGGCAGCCCCCTCATTCAACGCAATGGCGGCCGTAATGGGCTTCATGACAGAGCCGGGTGCGTAGGTGGATTTAAACCTGTTCAGCAAAGGAGCGTCTTTATTTTCTTCAAGCTCGGTCCACTGTTTTTTGGTGGCTCCGAGTGACAAGAGGTTTGGATTAAAGCTTGGGCTGCTCACAAGTGCCAGTGTTTCCCCTGTAACGGGATTCATCGCTGCAGCCGTACCGGGTGAGCCTCCCATTTCATTGAAGATTTTTGTTTGCAGGCTGGCATCAATGGAAAGTTGAACGTCTTCGCCATTTTTGACTTTTTTCTCTGCGATGACTGTTTCGGTTTCATCCGTCTGTTTGATGACGATTTTGACACCGTGCTCACCTTTTAGTTTTTCTTCCAAAACCTGTTCAAGGCCTCTTTTTCCGATGACATCCGAACTCTGGTAGCCTTTACCGGCATTTTTCTCGATTTCGTCGGCGGTGATCGGCCCTACGTAGCCAATCAAGTGAGCAGCGGCTTCGCCCAATGGATAGACCCTTGCACTTACTTCTCTCGTTTGGACGGCTGCGATGGTCGTCAACTGGCTAAGCAAGTCGGTGTCGTCCATGGGGATTTTTTTGATGGGGACGAAAAGATCGGGTTTGACCCATGGGGCACTCAGTTCTTTTTGAATCTGCTCTGTAGTCAATCCCAGCAAATCCGACAACTTCTGAAGAACCTCTTCCTCCTGGCCTTCCATATTTTTTGGCACGAGGCCAATTTCTATGGCTGTACCGGTGACGGCAAGGCCTTCACCGTTTTTGTCCAAAATATCCCCGCGTTTCGCCCGTGTCGCGGGAAGACTGATTTTGGCGCCTTCTTTCAGATCAGGGAAAATATAAGTGGTGTCCCAATCGATATACCAGTTGGCCTCTTTATCGCGTTCTTCTTTTACAAGAACGGCTTCATGGTCAAAGGCGATTTTGCCAGCCACGCTGTTCATGCTGGATGTAAACGGAAGCTCAGCCTTTTTCGCTTTCTTGTCTGTGGCCTCTGCAGGCTTTTTAAAGGTTACCTTAGCATCTTCAATTTCAAGATCCTTATATATTTTCGTGTAGCGATTCGTAAAGTCTTCCTTGGAAATCTTCCCTTTCGCTTCCTCCGATAAATAATCATACATCTTATCAAACTTTTGATCGTTCCATAGCTTCACATACTCCGTAAAGCGATCCTCCGGCTGAACCTCCTTATTGCAGCCGGTTGCGACCAAAGCAAATACCAAAAACAGCGAAACCAAAAACCATCTTCTCATGCGCATTCCTCCCCTTTAACCAAGTTTAACATATTGTTTTGGTGCCTGGCACCGGCGCAATTCAGACACAATTCGGAATAGTGTCCAAGTTGCGCGGGTGCCAGGCACCCACTCAACTTAATACCGCGTATGGCACTGGGTTCCCCTCGTATGATAAGATTAGGAAAGCAAGGGGAAGCACCCCCCTGAAATTATTTTGGACCAAGGAGAAGTGTAATGGAAAAGATTCTTATTTTCGGACACAAAAACCCCGACACCGATTCGATTTGCTCCGCGATTGTATATGCAGACATAAAAGCCCAGCTTGGTTTGGACGCAGAGCCGGTTCGTTTGGGAGAAGTGAACAGCGAGACCCAATTTGCGCTGAATTATTTCGAGGCGGAAGCACCCCGCGAGGTAAAAACGGTCGCCAATGAAACGGACAGCGTCATCTTGGTGGACCATAATGAATTCCAGCAAAGCGCCGATGATATTAAGCAGGTACGTGTCAAGGAAGTCATCGATCACCATAGGATTGCCAATTTTGAAACGAGCGACCCGCTGTACTTCCGTGCCGAACCTGTAGGATGCACGGCAACCATCCTAAAAAAAATCTACAAAGAAAATGGTTTGGAAATCAGCAAGAAAATGGCGGGTCTTATGCTGTCCGCCATCATCTCAGATTCCCTGCTGTTCAAATCGCCAACCTGTACAGAAGAGGATATTCAAGCGGCGCGTGAGCTGGCTGACATCGCCGGCGTGAATGCTGACCGATATGGCATGGAGATGCTGAAAGCGGGAGCCGACGTCAGCGGAAAGACTGTTGAGCAGCTCCTGTCATTGGACGCTAAAGAGTTCCAGATGGGCCATGCAAAAGTGGAAATCGCCCAGGTCAATGCAGTGGGCGTAGAGGATGTCTTAAACCGCAGGGAGGAAATCGAAAGTGCCCTTTCCCGGAAGGTAGAGGAAAATGGCCTGGATCTTTTCTTGTTTGTCGTAACTGATATCTTGACAAATGATTCCACTGCCATTGCAGTCGGCAAAGCAGCAGAAGCCGTAGAGCAGGCTTTCAACGTAAGGCTCGCCGGAAACCAGGCGCTCCTCAAAGGTGTTGTATCCAGAAAGAAACAGATTGTTCCTCCGCTGACAGAAGCGCTGAGCAAATAATAAATAAACACGAAAACCCTGGAAGAGGAATTCTTTCAGGGTTTTTTAATGCTCTAATCCCAAGGGTATATAGGTAAGTGAATTTAACAAATTTTTCCTTAAAATCGCCTTTCGAAAGAAAAAAACCATTTTTCTTCCATTTATTTCGTACAAAAGTTTCCCTAATTGCTTAGAAAGAACTTTAGCTTTGTTCAAATTTAGGAAATTTGTCGAATGGTGTAATGTTTCAAATAAAAAGATAATGGAGGTTAACCAAAACATAGAGGGGGATTGTATGCAGAGGAAAAAATGGTTGACCATAGTGGCAGCAGCAATGGTTATGTACTGTTTGATTCCATCCCTGGGTGCCGCTGCAAACGGCAGTACATACAAAGTGGCGACAAGCTCCTTGAATGTGAGGACGGAACCGTCTAAGAAGGCAGATGTAATCGGCTCCCTGCCAAAAGGCACCGCTGTTCAAGTATTAGAAATAAGGTATGATTGGGCCAAAATTCAATTCAAGGGCAGGGTTGGCTGGATTGCTTCCTACTACTTGAATGGGGCAGCAGGAGAAGAAACAGCCGTCCAAAGTACAACGGTGTCTGTAGCGGCTGACGGAGTACGCCTGCGCAGCGGCCCGGGAACCCAATATCGTATCATCGGCTATACTTCTTATGGAGAGGCCTTTCAAGTCATTGAAAGAGAGGGCGAATGGGTCCATGTCAGGCTCAAAGGCGGTTCATCCGCCTGGATTGCGGGCTGGCTTGTTTCTTCTTCGTCCGGACCTGCTGCCGTTGCGACCAGCAGCAACCCGAGCAATCCGAACAACTCAAACATTTCACAGTCCCAGCCTGTCAGCAAGACTGGTAATCTGGCTGGGAAAACGGTCATCATTGATGCCGGACACGGAGGCTATGACCCAGGGGCCATTGGGGTGGCCAATGTGCATGAGAAAGATTTGACCCTCCGCACAGCGCACCTCGTTACGGCAAAGCTGAAAAGTGCCGGTGCCAGAGTCATCATGACAAGGGCTGATGACCGCCACTTGCATGTTGGCGACCGGGTCCAAGTCAGCCGGTCTTTCCCATCGGCGGTATTTATCAGTATCCATTACAATGCTCACCAAAACCCCGGGGCAAGAGGGGTAAGTACGTATTATTACCATGCTTCCGATAAGGGACTTTCTTCATCCGTCCAGCAGCAGCTTGCCGCAAGGACTCCCCTGCAAAATGACGGGGTGCAGTTTGGAGACTACTATGTTCTAAGAAATAATCATGCTCTATCCATATTGGTTGAGCTTGGCTTTATGACCAATCCGCAGGATCTGGGCATCATCCAAACGGATAATTTCCAGAATCAGGCTGCGGAAGCCATCGCCCAGGGACTCATCAATTACTTTAACTAATGTAAAAAGGCTGTCTCAAGAGAGGCAGCCTTCTGTCATGTGAGAATCTCCCAATCTTCCACCCCTCCCGGACAAACAGAGAAAAGAGGATGGGGTTCAAAATCTCCAATCTCCGCAATTCGCTTGTAAGAATCAGGGTCTCGGAGTTTCAACTTATTCAATAAATGTTCCGCTTCATACTTGAGCTGTCCCTCTGTAACAAGGATTTGACTGCACTCATCGCATACAAGGATTTTTTCCCTGTCAAAACGGTATTGTCTCTTTACGGCTTCTATATATACCTCCTGCAGGTAGAAGCCAATCGCTGACATCGGATGGTCGTGCAGCTTGAAGCGGAACAGCTGCGGATGGTGTTTGTACCCTTTTGTGTTCCCTGATAAAACTTTTTGGGCAAGGAGGGCTTCCCGCCACAACGCCACCAGCCCCTTTGTATCCAGATATTTCGGATGTATGGACCATAATCTCATGTCTGCACCTCTTTTCCTGACACGCAGGCGATTGCCAATCTCATAAAAGTGATCTATGATTTTTAGAATTCAAAAATTGTCTGCACAGAAGGAGTTTGTTTAACTTGAAAATAGCATATTTGGGGCCAAAAGGCACTTTTTCGGAAGAGGCAGCCATGCGGTATTTTGCAGGACAGAACATCGAGCCTGTCATGTATAAGGCCATTCCAGATGTATTGGATGCTGTAGAGGAGCATGCCGTCGATCAAGGCATCGTCCCGATTGAAAATGCAATCGAAGGAACAATCACCATGACGACGGACGGGCTTATCAATGATGATGTCTGGATTGTAGGGGAAGCCATTCTTCCAGTTTCTCTGCATTTGCTGACGGTGCCGGGCAGTACCGCACTGAATGTAAAGGAAGTCTGGTCCATTCCGCCGGCTCTAGCTCAATGCCGTAAATACATAAAAGAATTGAAGGCTGAAAGCGTCCACTTCAACAGCACCGCATCGGCCGCGGAAACATTGAAGAAAGAGGGAAGGACCGATGCGGGGGCCATTGCTTCCGAGTGGGCGGCCAAAACATTCGGCCTGGATATAGCCAAGAGGGATATCCATGATTTTGCAGGAAATTCGACCCGTTTTGTGGTGATTTCAAAAGAGAAACCGAAATGTATGGATGCTACTAAATCGATGCTTCTCATTACACCGGGTGAGGACCGTCCCGGCCTTTTGGCGATCATTCTTAACGTCTTTTCTTCCTTGAATATCAACCTGACTTGGATTGAATCGCGTCCGACGAAAAAGAAATTAGGCACATACCGATTTTTCATCGAAGCGGAGCTTAGCCTGGAAGAGCCCAACCTGAATAAAGCCATTACAATTCTTGAAACGTATGGACATGATGTCAGGATCCTTGGAAGCTATAAGTCGAAAAAATTGTAAAGCGGAAAAAGCGCTGTTAAGCTTTAGGAGAAGGATTTGCAGAAAGCAAAATCCCAATAACGAGGTGTTGAAATGAAAATCGAAGTTTGGTCCGATTATGTTTGTCCTTTTTGCTATATCGGCAAGCGGCGTCTTGAAAAAGCATTGGAGCACTTTCCGCATAAAGATCACGTGCAGATCGAATATAAAAGCTATGAGCTTGATCCAAGCTCTCCAAAGGACAGCGATAAGGGGATTCATGAAGCCCTCGCTTCCAAATATGGGATGTCTGTGGAGGAAGCTAGAAAAACGAATGAAGGAATCGGTAGACAGGCAGCTGAAGCCGGCCTGACGTTCAACTTTGAGGATATGGTTCCAGCCAATACGTTTGATGCTCACAGGCTGACGAAATTCGCCAAACAGCACGGTAAAGACAAAGAACTGACAGAGGCGCTGCTGCATGCGTATTTTACCGAGTCAAAGAAACTGTCCGATCATGCTGTGTTGGCTGATATAGCTGTATCCTGCGGCCTTGATCGCAATTCAGCCGAAGAAGTGCTGAAGGACGGACAGACTTTCTCGGATGATGTCCGTTATGACGAAATGACCGCCCAGCAAATGGGTGTGAGGGGTGTGCCATTCTTCGTTTTCAATCAAAAATATGCCATCTCTGGCGCGCAGCCTCCGGAAACTTTTCTTGGTGCATTGGAAAAGGTGTGGCAGGAGGAAAACGCCTCGCCTGTACTCCAAGACCTATCCGGACCGGATGGAGCAAGCTGCGAAGACGGCCACTGCGATTTGCCGGGGGATAAGTAACATAGCTAAACCAGTCTCTAATTGGAGACTGGTTTTTCATTGCCGTCCATACTCCCAAGAGTATAAAAGCTGACAGTATTTTTTTTTAGTCAATTCCCTTATAGTTAAGGTATGAGGGAAGGGAAGGTTGACTGTTTTGCGTAAATACATATGTTTGATAATAGTACTGATGGCCCTTTCAGTTTTCATGGCGGGATGCCGGGCTGCAGAAAGCCAAAAGGAACTGACTGTTTCGGCGGCAGCAAGTTTGCAGGATGCCTTGGGAGAAATTAAAAAGGGATTTGAGAAAGAGAATCCCGGCATAACTTTGCACTTTAACTTTGGCGGATCAGGATCCTTGCAGCAGCAGATTTCACAGGGGGCACCTGTTGATCTATTTTTTTCGGCTGATGCCGATAAGTTTGGCCAGCTGTTGGAAGAAGGATTTATAGATGAAAACAACGCTGTCAATCTTGTAGGGAACGAACTTGTTCTGATCGTTCCAAAAGCCTCGAAAAACCAAG
>DATBUB010000328.1:0-2185 GCA_036516555.1 Bacillaceae bacterium | reverse complement strand
CTTTTTTAAAGGGAAGCCGAGCTCTTTGAAAAAAAGGATTTGCTGCAGGGTCTCCAAGTCTTCATCAGAATATTGGCGATACCCGGACTCTGTAATGGCTGCCGGCTTGAACAGTCCGATTTCATCATAATGATGCAGTGTGCGCACACTGATTCCCGCCAATTCTGCGACTTCTTTGATTTTCACTGCGATCGCTCCCTTCTTTTCTCACTATAAAGGATGACGTAACGTGAGGGTCAATGGTTTCACTCACTTTTTTTTCGAGGGTAAGGTAAGATGGAATATATGTAAATACTGCTGGGTTGCACATGTGGAGCAATGATCCATAAAACGCTATCCTGGCGTATTTGGGCGGAGGCATGTCCAGCATTAATTAGTCGGGAGGAAAAGCACCAATTTTAGCGGGACTGCCAGCTGATTGGATCGTTTAACGATGTAAAAGGAGGAGGAAAATATGGAATATTTATTCCGCTATAACTGGGCGGTCAGGGATGAGTGGTTTGAATGGTGCAGGCACATTCCGCATGAAGAGCTGGTGAAGAAGAGGGTAGGAGGGGCAGGAAGCATTCTTTTCACCCTCTTTCATATTATTGATGTAGAGTACAGCTGGATACGTGCAGTTCAAAATAAACCCGATATCGCCCCGAGCTTTGATCGGTATGGCACTCTTGAAAAAGTAAAGTCACTGTCTGATGAACTCAGACCGG
Organism: Bacillaceae bacterium; assembly: GCA_036516555.1. Taxonomy (GTDB): domain Bacteria; phylum Bacillota; class Bacilli; order Bacillales; family Bacillaceae_C; genus DATBUB01. The sequence continues at coordinate 1,478 of DATBUB010000328.1, read as the reverse complement.
AACTTCATGAGTTCCTGAAAGGCTGGACGGGTGAATCCGACGATGAAAGCGTCAAGGCATCGTGGTCAGAGGATATCCATACAGCAGGAGAAATCTTGCGCCATGTCATAGCACATGAAATCCACCATGTCGGACAGCTATCCATTTGGGCAAGGGAGATCGGCAAGGAGCCCGTCTCCGCCAATTTTATAGGGAGGGGCCTAATGTAAGGTGCCCCTTAAGGTCGTTTATGCCACGGCTCCAATGTGCCGATGATACTGACGGGGCTGTCCTGTTTGATAGATTTAATGACTCCATCAGAAATTTCTTCGTGGATCAGCCACCTGGAGCTGTTATCCTCAATGATAAATCCGAGCTGTATTTGTCTGTACAGGCAGCTCTCGGGAGGATGGATATTTTTCCGGATTTCCTCAAGATTTTTGCTGCTTCCGAGAACATGGTACAGCTTCCATGAGCCTTGGTTCCTGGACATTTCCTCCAACAGGATGGCCCAGGCATCCGGGGCGTCAGAGTGGATCCAGGCCACAAGCAGATCGATGGAACCATAGCTCTGAATAGATTCTTTCAACTTTTGCCTGAATGTTGGTTCTTCCCGATAGTCCACCAGGATTGGTTGGATTGTCCCTTCACCGTCCGATTGCAATAACCGATTCATCCGATCGGGGCTTCTTCCGAGGACGGATACATATTCAGCATGTTTGGCCAGCCACAACGACACCCTTGAAAGCATATCGGTTCCGCCTATCACTAAAGCATGTTTCATAAGTCTGCACTCCTTTTAGCATCACATTACCATGTCTTTGCTCAATCAGGCACAGCTGATGGGAGTATTCCACTCTGCAACTTTCGGTGTATATCTTGGGAGGCCGGTATGGTAAGATTTAACTGAATATATGGAAAGGAAAACATGCCATGGAACTGATTTTGATCAATGTTTTCTCCGCTATCATTGTTGGCATCACCATCTTTTCAATCATCAAGGTGCTTAGGCTGGCGTATAAAAGAGGTGAACTGAATGGCCGCAAATTCAGGCTGTACACCCTTTTATCAGCGGGAACAGGAATCCTTGCCATCTATGTACTCTCCATTGTGTACTCCAAATTGATGAATGCTTTGCAGGTGCTTTGACCATGCCTGATGCTGAGGTGCTCGCTTGGGACGATTAAGAAAGCAGTGTACTCTTTGCCCTGAAATCTTGAACGGACGCATATCATCATGATTTGCAATCGATAAAGGCCAGCAAAAAGCCATACAACTATTAAAAAGAAAGGAGCGTGGGTTAATGCATATACATTCGGTCAACATTGGCCGCCCCCAATTGATCAGCAACCAATTTGGGCAGACCTTCAATTCTGGAATACGCAAAAAGCCCGTAAAATCGGCACAGCTGTACAAACATGGCTTTGAAGATGACAAAGTGGCAGATTTGAAGCATCATGGCGGGGAAGACCGTGCAGTTTGCTTTTATCCATATGAAC
>DATBUB010000327.1:0-7208 GCA_036516555.1 Bacillaceae bacterium | reverse complement strand
TCCAAGGGAGGCTTGCGAGCGATTGGCGGATGGCATTCGGCGCTTTCGCTGCCCCAAGCCGCCCTTGGTTCCGCCTGACGCCTTCCTCCGACTCAAATCCAATCAGGACGCACGTGTTATCGCTTGCAGAATTAAGGTTGTCCAAGTCAATCAATTCCACAACCTGATGGTAACGAAAACTGCTTCTTCTTTCTGTGTGATCTATGCGTCCGGTCCACAAATCAGCTGAAATCTTGTTTGGCAATCTCCTCACCCTTTCGAAAAATCTCTACCTTTGATTATATAATGGCACATTTATTATTTCTAATATAGAATTGATATATGTTTATAGCTTAAAGCTATAAGTTGGAAGGGTGTTACTTTTGGAACTGAAACAATTGCTATATTTTGTCACCATTGCGGATCAGGCAAGCTACTCCAAAGCCGCGCAGAAACTGCATATTTCTCAGCCTTCGCTTAGCAACTCCATCAAAAACCTGGAAAGGGAAGTGGGTTCTCCGCTCTTGGAAAGAAGTACGCGAAAGGTTGAACTAACGGACGCTGGAAAAATTTTATACGAAAAAGCTGTTCTGCTCTTATCTCAAATGGATAAAGTCAAGAAAGAGATGCAGGAAGTGAGGCTGACGGGGAGCGGCGAGCTGGTCATTGGGATGATCGAGTCCGTCAAGCGCTGGATGCCACAGGTCATTCGAAGTTATGTTGCCCGGTTTCCGTCCGTCCACATCAAGCTCATCGAGGTGCTGAGCGGCAAGGCGGTTGTGGAGTCGCTTCGTAAATACAACACACATGCTATTATTACGAATCAGCTTATTCACGAAGAGGACATTGAATCCATTCCCCTTTATAAAGAAAAATTGGTCCTTGTCCTGCACAGGGATCACCGTTTGGCAGGGAAAGAGGCTGTCGCTCTGGAAGAGTTGTCGAACGAGCCGTTCATCATCAGCACGGAAGGCTTTCAGACGAGGGAGGATATTTTGCACGCTTTCCATATAGAACATCTCACACCGAATATCAAGCTTGAGATCGAGCGATTTGAAACCGCCCTTGCGCTCGTGAAGGAAAACCTCGGGGTCACCATCATCCCGGAAAATTACCTGATGGGCCAGGCTTATGAAACCATCATTAAGAAAACCGTCGAGTCCCCGGCTCTTGAGAGGACTGTTTACCTGACTTATTTGAAGAACAGGTACCTGGCTCCGGCGGTGGAGGCGTTTTTGGAGGAAATTCGGAGGGAATTCCAAAGGTGATCACAAACGAAAAGAAATGGAAAGGCGCTGCCTAGTCCATTTCTTTTCTATCTTTACGTAAGCGTGTTTCTTTTTCGAGCTTCTCAACCTTTTTGAGTAAGTCTCCATTAGGTTCAGACATGCGTTTGCCAACGATAGAGGCAAAACTAATCAATGCTATAAGCCCTCCGGCGAAACCGACAGCAAACAGCAGCATCATGTCAAACATACAACACACTCCTGACAGTTTGATTACTTACATAGTAACACATTTAATTACCACTAATTGGTCATTAAACTATATGTACATTATATTCAATGTGAGTTTGTTCTTTAATGACTTTTCCCTCCGGAAAAATCTTTGCCGCCCCGCAAAGATTTTTTTATTTTACATGAACGATTCGGAGAAAAGATGCGTCATACTAGTAGAGCGAACAGAGAGGGGGATCGGCTTCCGTTGGAACAGGCAGAGGAGAGAAAACTGATACAGAAAGCCCAGAAGGGGAATGATGAGGCATTTACGATGCTTTTTCAGCAAAATTACGCGTTTTTATATAAATACTTGATCAAGCTCAGCCTTCAGCCGGATTTGGCGGAAGATTTGATCCAAGAGACGATGCTGAAGGCTTATATGCATCTCCAGAGTTTCAAGAGGGAATCCAAATTCTCCACGTGGCTGATCTCAATAGCATCTCGGGTGTATTTGGACCACCAGCGCAAGGAACAGAAAGAGCGCAAGCGCTATGAAAAAGCAAAAGAGGATGCCCTCCGGAAAGTAAAGTGGAATGTGGCGATGAATGGCCAGGAATGGTCGGATTGGATGGGCCAGTTTGCGGAGCTGGAACCGGACGTCCGCGCCCCGATTCTGCTCAGGCATTATTACGATTATACATACGCGGAAATAGCCGCCATGCTGAACATAAAAGAAGGAACAGTCAAAACGCGTGTGCACAACGGATTGAAACGGATTCGAAAGGAGTGGTCATAATGAAGGACAACAAGGAACAAGAATGGCTGGATCAGTTTAAAAAAGATCTTGAAAAAGTAGATAGAACCTACGAGCCAGCCGTCCCGTCCCAATTTCAATTGCTGAACACCCTCAATGAATTCAAGGCGGAGCGGAAAAGGGCGTTTAAACGTGAACTCATCGCCTTCCTGGTTACGGCCCTCCTCATTCTGGCCGCCTATATGGTGGTGGTGTTTAAGCTTCCTCCCGTCTTTTTATGGGTACAGGGATTCACCCTGCTGATGATACCGGTCATTTTCTTTGCCGAGCGAAAACGCATCAGGAAGCGAAATGGGGTGGCGGGCGATGGAATCTGATAAGCTCATTGCCCTCCTGCTGGCCATTCCCATTTTGCTCGCACAAAGCATCCTGCTGTTTATTGATGCCAAGAAAAAAGGCGCCTACGCCTGGGTGTGGGGCATATGGGGTTTGATCCACTTTCCTTTGCCGGCGATTGTTTATTACTTTGTGGTCATACGGCCTTATCGAAAAAAATTAAACACGGAGGAGAACTAACATGACTTTTTCATGGCAATTGCTTGCACCGATTATTATATTGCAGGTGATTTTGATGGTGTCGGCCCTCGTAAGCTGCATCAAGGAAGAGGAGACAAACGGACCAAAGTGGATGTGGATCCTCATTATTTGGCCATCAGCATCATAGGACCCGTACTGTATTTTGTATTGGGCCGAAAAAAATAAGGATGGGAGATTCAGAGATATGCTGTTATCCGTCAATGATTTAAAGAAGAGATATGGCTCTCATACTGCGATGGAGGGCCTTACCTTACAAATAGAAGAAAATCAATGCGTGGCACTTCTCGGCCCCAATGGTTCCGGAAAAACCACGACGCTCAACATGCTGGCTGGCCTGCTTTCGCCCACATCAGGCACCATTGCTTTTATGGGCAAAGAAAAAATCGACCGACGTGAAATCGGCTATTTGCCCCAGTATCCAGCTTTTTTCCCTTGGATGACGGCAATGGAGTACCTCCAGTTTGCGGGCAAGCTATCGCACATGCCAAAGAACGGATTAAGGCAAACGTGCAGTGACATGCTGGAGTTTGTCGGCCTGGCAGAGGCGGGGAACAGAAAAATTGGCGGGTTTTCAGGAGGGATGAAGCAGAGGCTCGGATTGGCACAGGCGATGCTTCATGATCCAAAGCTGCTGATCTTGGACGAGCCCGTTTCCGCATTGGATCCCGCCGGACGCAGGGATGTCCTCGAAATGATGATGAAACTGAAAAAGAGAATGGCCATTTTATTTTCCACCCATGTGCTGCACGATGCCGAGCAGGTATGTGATGACATCGTCATGCTGAAAGACGGTCATGTTAAGTGGTCCGGCCCGCTTGAGGAGTTAAAAAACGGCCGGAAGGATGAGACGTTCATTTTGACAACGGAAGAAGCACTGCCGGAGTGGGTCGGTGAAAAGGAGTATATTCTTGAATATGTATCGGTTACGCCGAAGACGGCTGAATTGACGCTGCGTCATCTGAAAGAGCGGAATCTCTTGTTGAGAGATTGCATGGAAAACGACTTGGCGATAGTGCGTTTTGAGCGGAAAAACCATACGCTGGAGGATGCCTACATGGAGGTGGTAAACCAATGAGAACCTTATGGGTACTGATGTTAAAAGAATGGCAAGAAGCATGGAGGGACCGGAAGCTGATCTGGCTTCCTGTGGTCATCACCTTGCTTGCTGTCTCCCAGCCAATTACGCAATACTATATGCCAGAGATTTTAGATATGGCCGGCAACCTGCCGGAAGGAGCGGTCATCGAAATTCCCGTTCCGTCTGGGGAGGAAGTGCTGGCAGGAACACTGTCACAGCTCGGTCTCATGGGTACTGCTATTTTTGTCCTGAGCATCATGGGCAGCATCGCTCATGAGCGGAATAACGGTGCGCTTACCCTCGTCATGGCCCGGCCAGTACAGCCCTTGCATTATATCGCAAGCAAATGGGCGGCCAACGCAGTGATTCTTCTGCTTTCATTTGGCATTGCATACGGCCTGTCCTATTATTATACGAATCTGCTGTTCAACGAAGTGGAGGCGAAGCGCTTTTTTGGCAGTCTCGCCGTGTACAGCATTTGGATACTGTTTACCTTGGCCGTCACCTTGCTTGGAGGAGTGTTTTTCCGGAAGGTGGGGGGGATTGCCGGTGCCAGTCTAGTGGCCGTTTCTGTCTTGTCTTTGTGCGGCTCGCTTTTTCCAAAGTTTATGGGCTGGAGTCCATCCAATTCACTGAGTCAGGCCAGCCACTTCCTAATGACCGGGAAATGGGAGGACTCATTTGGCCTGATGCTCGGCTCAAGCTTTGTCTTGCTCGCCTGCCTGTTTGTGTTCACTGTACTGAAATTCAGTCGCTACGAAAGCTACTGAGTAGAAGAAAGGGCAATACACCGGACTCGATGTATTGTCCTTTCGATTTATCTTCCTGATACGACTCCGAAGGAAACCTCTTTTCCATTGCCAAGAGCCTTCACATATTCATAATCCTTATCCAGTTTTACCTTGTACAGGCGTTCATGGTGGAGAGCCGGGTCGGAATAATCCGCCGTTTCATCGTGGGTGTATACAAAATTGAGTGTATCCCCTTCTTCTTCCACCTGGAAGTCAGTAAAATGAATCGCTTTCTCGCCGAGTTCGACATTCAGCCCATTCAAATAGACGTAAGCCGTTTTCTTGCCAACAAGATAAAGGTGGATTCCGTTCTCATCCTTCACCCCGTTTACAAACTCTTGGACACCTCTGGATGCGGAGTCCTTTTTTTGTACAGAAAAAGACAGTTCCGAGCTGCATCCGGACAACAACAAAATCAGGCCAAGCCATGCAATGGATTTTTTCATAATAAACACCTTTTCTATATTTTTGAACGTTTCCGCCGTATTTGAATTTGAACCTTAAGAGTATTGTTTTACATACTCATCAGAAATAAGATGACACTGACCAGGCCAACCACTATGATGCTTTGGCATAAAAATGAAAAACTCCATTTCAACCATTGATTAATTTTTGAAAAGGCAAGTGTGGTTAAAATAATGAGCACAAGGGCGAAAAATCCAAGGAGAAGGGGGCTGTCTGGGTACTGATAATACAAGCTTGCTGAAACCGCTAAGGTGGAAAATGAAAAAACGATCCCTCTTACTTTGTTTTCCTCGGATTGAGCTTTTCGCAGCATCTTGCTTGCTTTGTGCCGTTCGATATCATGATGCATTTGTGAATGTCTATGCATCTGACTGCCCCCTATACCAATATGATATTGTTAAAAATATCAAAATATTATAATCAATTCCATTATATAACGTAACACCATTTATTTCTACGAGGTTCTGGATAGATACTTGAAATAAAGATGTTCACCAACCACCTTGGAACCCATACACTTAATATTTTCCGCTTGACTTATCTTTCCTTTGAAAAAGAAGAAGAATGTTAAAACAAGGAAGAAATAAATGGTAAGTGGTAAAGATGTAAATCTGGGGAGCCTTACCGATAAATTTCAATGACTAAAATTCATTAGAATGATTGCGGTCAGCACGGCGTGGATTGACTTCCGGTTTGGTGATTTAATTGCTATGGTGTCTATTGTGAGTGCAAGATAATGTCCTGCAATTCTTGCAAGCAAACCAACCGTCGTAAGAGAAAGGGGAACAGACATGAACTTCAAAAAATCATTTAACACGGGCTATCTCGTCTATTTGCTGGGATTAATCGTCATGTATTTTACCTTTCCGGCTGACCGGATGTTTCCAGTGCTTTTGACTTTAACCATTCTGTTTGGTTTGTATCAATTTATCTTTTTTTATAAACATTACCGGAATCAGAAGGGGAAAGTTTCCTGATTCCCCTTTGAGTTTCTTGTTTGGTAAAGATGTACAATTCCACTTCACTATGTTAATCTAATTTTATAGATTGACGATCTAAAAAAACAGATTAACATGCGAAGGAGGAAGTTAAGATGAACGAACAACCGTTTAATATTTCGATCGAGCAGGCAAAATTGCTTGGAAGTGCCCTTCGGATAAAAATCATCAGCCAGCTGGTCGACAAGCCACGAACGGCAAAACAGGTGGCTGACATGCTGGGGCAGACTGGCGGCAATGTCCATTATCATATGAAAAAGCTATACGAAGGCGGTTTGCTCGAGCTGGTTGAAGAAAAACAGCTCGGCGGAGTAACGGAAAAATATTATCAATCCAAGGCAAAATGGTTTAACTCTGATGGCGAGGAGCCGATTGATCCGGTTCTAAAAGATGATTTCAAATCCAGTGATTCAACCGTATTAAGCATCCGGTTACATCTTTCCAAAGAACAGCAATATGAAATCAGAGAAGAATTCAAGGATTTTCTCGAAAAGTGGGTGGCTAAAACATCTGTAACCGAAGAAGAAGACAGCCAAGAATATAGTATCGGAGTTAAAATCAACTCCACAAAACAAAAAAATGGGAGAATCGATGCATGAGACTATTTCAAAATAGGAACTTTATTTTTATGTTTCTTGGCCGTGTACTCACGAATATCGGCGATACCCTCTATGCCGTTGCGGCTATGTGGCTGGTTTCCGATCTCGGCGGATCAACACTTTATACGGGGCTTGCCGGTTTTCTCACTATCTTTCCAAGAATCATTCAATTTTTAGGGGGGCCACTGATTGATCGAATTCCCATACGCCTTTTGCTAATCACCACACAAATCATTCAATCTATCCTTTTGCTGTTCATTCCTCTCGCTTATTACTTTGGCTTCTTAAGTGTCACGCTTGTTCTGATCATTTCGCCTATCATCACCACCTTCAACATGTTCGTATATCCCGCTCAAATGTCCTCATTGCCAACGTTTGTTGAGGAAAAAGATTTAACAAAAGCAAATTCTCTCTTCACATTTGCATATCAAGGAATTGAGACAGGCTGCAATGCGATAGCGGGAGTATTAATCGTTTCATTCGGTGCCGTATCCATATATTTAATGGA
>DATBUB010000326.1:0-2445 GCA_036516555.1 Bacillaceae bacterium | reverse complement strand
GTATTCAACATAATATCCCCCGCCCAATAAGCCTTCTTCCTTCAGAAGAGGTTCCTTTGCCAGTGTTTCACTGCTGTTCAGCATCCTTCTGCGCTCTTCCTTTTTAACCCCCGCTAAATAATCATAGACCCTCAATCCCAGCGAAGTGGAGAATTTCCCGAATGTCCCATTTTCATAAACCGGAAGAAGCATCCATTCTGGATGGGTCACATGCGGTGCATTTTCATAGACTATCGCTCTTTCCTTCCCTACTTCAGCCACCATCTTCACTTCAAACTGCTTCAAATACCGCAGTCCGCCATGTACCAGCTTTGTAGACCGGCTGGAAGTGCCGCTTGCGAAGTCATTCATTTCGACCAGAAGCGTTTTCAGCCCTCTTGCAGTGCAGTCAAGAGCTATACCGCTTCCAGTTATTCCGCCTCCGATGATCAGTACATCGTATTCCTCTTTTTCTACACGTTTCAATATGCTGTTCCGTTCGCCAATCGAAAAGGTCTTCATGAACAAGCCCCCATCATATGCTTTGTTTCTATCAAACTCTTACTTTCCTACATATCCATTTCGTCAAGGTCATACTCTTTCCCATGATCCATCCCCTTGGTTTTTTCCAGAAGGAGGCCCATTCTCGCCGTAAAGAGGGACACGATGACAGAAAAGCCTACAATGGAATAAAACCCGGCGCCAATCCCTATTCCAACCCCACCGGCGAATAGGATCATCGCCGCAGAAGTCAGCCCCTTCACTTTAAGGCCGTCTTTCAGAATCATACCTGCCCCAAGGAAACCCAGCCCCGAAACAATCTGGGCAGCAAGCCTCATGGGATCCATGACTTTTCCGCTGTCAGGCTCACTCAGGGTTTGTGCGCTCTCAATGGAGATCAATGTTATGAGCGTACAAGCCACACATACGTATGTATACGTTTTAATGCCTGCTGGCTTGTTCTTAACGGACCGGTCAAGTCCTATTAAAAAACCCAAGACGGCGCTGATGCCGATCCGGATATACATTTCACCAAATCCTGAAATATACTGTTCATAAATATTCAACATCTCTCCTTCCCCCTTTATAAAATCCTTACAAATCCTTTACCTAAGCAAATAAAAATTATGTTAAAATTAATTATTGGTAATATTCTATAAAAAAAGCCGACAAAGGAAGGGGGCGTTATTATGAGCAATATTGTAGATATGGTGGATTCATTGATTATCCCTTCCATAAAAAAAGAAGAAGATCTTGAAAAAGCAATCAACTGCCAAAGCCAGATTGTTTTCATCCTTACAGGCAGCCTGATCAATATGGAAGCCTACTTAAAAAAGCTGAAGCAGGCCAATAAATTCACCTTTATCCATATTGATTTTATTGACGGGCTTTCCAATACAAAAAGTGCCATTAAATATATTGCTTCTGTATGGAAACCTACTGGAATCATCACGACCAAAGCATCCTTGATCAAATATGCAAAAGAGGAAAAACTGAAAACCATTCAACGTATCTTCCTCATCGACCACAATGCGGTGCAAAAAGGGATCGAGACCTCAAAGTCTTGCAGCCCCGATGCGGTTGAAGTGCTGCCAGGCCTGATGCCGACAGTCATCGACCAGCTAACGATGCAGCTCGATTTGCCCATCATAGCAGGAGGGCTGATCAGCAATAAAAAAGAAATTTTACATGCTCTTGAAGCAGGAGCTTTGGCCGTTTCATCAGGAAATTCACAGCTGTGGAATATACAGCTATAATCCGCCGATCAATTCCGGAATGCCTTTTACGCTTTCAAGTACATAATCCGGCTGATGGGGAGAGTCTTCCACGTCTTCCAGGGATGAAATGCCCGAGAGGACCAAGATGGTGTTAATGCCGCATTCATTCCCCATCAAGATATCCGTCTCCAAACGGTCTCCGATTACATAACACTGATCAGGGCTTAATTGAAGGATTTCATTCACCACATAATCTGCCAGGTACTTTGATGGTTTGCCGATGACGGCATCAATTTTTTCCCCGGTGGTGCCTTCAATGGCTCCGATCATGGCTGCGCAATCAGGTATATCACCATTCTCCACCGGGCACGTCTTATCCGGATTGGTGGCGATGATTTTGGCGCCATTCTTCCAAGCCTGATAGGCGAGATTGATTTTCTCATACGTATAGTTCCGGTCCCACCCCACCACAATATAGGCCGCTTCCATGGGATCTTTTGTCATGTTGATCTGGTCTGCGGCCAGCTCATCAATCAGGGGCTGTTCGCCGATCACAAGAACAGAATCTCGGGGATCCATATGCTCTTTTAAGTATTTGGCTGTAATATAGTTGGAGTTGATGATTTCATTCATTGTGACTTCAATCCCCAGTTTCCTGAGCTTCTGACAGTATTCTTCTCTCGTTGCAATCGATTTGTTCGTAAGGAACAGGATTTTATACTTCTTTTCCCTTAAGCGATTGATGGTC
>DATBUB010000325.1:0-2835 GCA_036516555.1 Bacillaceae bacterium | reverse complement strand
CGGTATTCCATAGGTACAAGCCTCCCTTGTTTCTTATAACATGTTTATTCTCTCACATCTTGAGTGAATTTTCATCTGCATTTATTGTCCCCTATACTTTCTGTACGTCTCCTTCAGCTTCTCCTCAAATTTCTTCAGGTTTCCTTTTCCCTTCTCCAGCTTTTCACGCCATTTTTCGGCTTCTTCCAGCATTTTCTTATCAAACTCTTCCTTCTTTTCTTTTAAAGAACGTTCTTCTTTTTGCCGTTCTTCCTCCAGCCGATCATTGATGGATGGTGTGTCGAAGTCTCCCGGCTCCACATATTGGAAGGCTTGCTGCATCATCGACCTGAAAATGGGAACCACCGTATCCCCGCTCGTACCCGTCAAATAATGGTTTTTATCGGGATAATCATACCCTAGCCAGACAGCTCCCACCAAGTTCGGCGTATATCCCACAAACCATTGATCCTTTGTGGCTTCCGGAACCCCCTCCAGCTGCGTAGAGCCGGTTTTCCCGGCCAAGGAAACACCCTGAATTTTTGTGTTCCTGCCTGTTCCGGTTTCCACCACATTCAGGAGCATGGATGTCATCTGTTTGGCTGTCTTGCCGTCGGTTACACGGACCGTTTTGGGCTTCGCTTCCCCGACAACCTTGCCGGTCGGGCCTACAATCTTGGTGATGATATGGCTTTCTGTCCTTTTGCCTCCATTGGCAAATGCAGAATATGCCTCAGCCATTTGCTTGGGGGAATACCCGGTAGCCGTTCCCCCAAGAGCGAGAGGCAAGCTTTTATCCTTCTCTTGTATCGAGAGCCCGAAGCGTTTTACTGCGTCCACTCCCTTATCCATCCCAATTTCATTCAACAGCCACACCGCCGGAACATTCAGCGACTTCTCAATCGCTGTATACATCGGAACCTCTCCCCTGTACTGGCCCCCAAAGTTTTTCGGCTGATACTCTCCGAATTTCGTTCCTTCCTCATCCTTTAAAACGGAATGGGCTGTATATCCTTCCTCGAGGGCGGGCGTATAAACCGCCAGGGGCTTCATGACGGATCCAGGCTGGGCGGTCAGCTGGGTGGCACGGTTGTAGGCACGAAATGTATGCTTGCCCCTTCCGCCCACCAGCGCACGGATGCCTCCGGTTTTCGGATCCAGCAGGACAGCACCGCTTTGGGACAATGTCCCGTCTGCACTCACTGGGAACAAGGCGTTGTTGGCATATACCTTCTCGAGTGAAGATTGAAGGTTTTGATCCATCTGTGTATATATTTTATATCCCCTGGTCAACAATTCATCCTGCGTTAAACCGTACTTATTGATGGCCTCGTTCAGGACGGCATCCGTATAATATGGATACTTTCCTTTTAAAGGATCCCCGCCCTTATTCTCAAGCTGAATATTCTCTGCAATGGCATCCTTGTATTCAGCTTCGGTAATCATGCCATATTTTTTCATCTGGCCAAGCACAACATCGCGACGGTCCATGGCACCTTCATAATTTTTGTAAGGATCCAGCGCGGTCGGCCGGTTGATGATTCCTGCCAAAACGGCTGCTTCACTGAGTGTGACGTCCCCGACATCCTTCCCAAAATACTTTCTTGAAGCATTCTGGACTCCCCATGCCCCGCTACCGAAATACACCTGGTTCATGTACATTTCCAGTATCTCATCCTTGGTGAATTTCTTTTCCATCTCCACCGCCAGAAACACTTCCTCCAGCTTCCGTTTGTAAGTGCGTTCAGGCGAGAGAAGCGCAACCTTTGTCAGCTGCTGGGTAATGGTGCTTCCGCCTGCCGTTATCCGCCCCGCAAGGATATTTTTAAAAAAGGCGCGGGATATTCCCCTCAAGTCAAAGCCTTTATGTTCATAGAACCGATGGTCCTCAATGGCCACAATGGCATCCTTCAAATGTTCCGGGACAGCTTCGACGGCAACACCTTCCGTCCTGTTCGCGGATACCTTGCTCGCTTCATCCTTATCCTTGTCATAAATGATGGTTGATTGAGCAAGCCCCTGCTTCAATGACTCGACATTCGCCGCATTTGCCAAATAGGCGAAATACGCCAGTCCGGCAAGGACCGTCAAGGAGAGAAGCAATATTAATATTTGATTTATGTGGGCTCTTCTCCAAAATCGGAAGAGCATTTCTTTAGCTTTCTGGAAATATTCCATTGTCTTTCCCCGCTTTCATGCAATAGGAATGCTTTTATATTATAATACAAAGCCTTCTGCGTAACAAAAAAGGGGCCGGTTCCCTTTTCATTGTGCAATGCACAACGGGGAACGGCCCATGATTTATAAGTCAAAAAATCAGCTGTTTTTATCTTTAAGTGTCTCGATTTCTTGATCCATCGCTTTTAGGTACATGTATACGATTTGCTTCGTCTTGTCATTGGCTTCAATTACATCCAGATGCTGCATACATTTTCGAATGACCGGATGAGTGACTTGTTTTTTTCCAATTTCATCATTCATTTTATACACCCCATTTTCAGTGATAAAAGTACTGGTAAGCAAACTCCCTGATATGTGTCTATGAGTATTTTTATTCATATATTATTCGCCGTCGGATTTCTTTGTTTGGGGGGCGATTGTTTTCACATCATGACAAATTATTTAAGCCCTTGCTGGAACACAGGACAATTACGGGTATGTTTGTCTTATAATCGGGTATTAAAATGATGAAACTCGAATATTCTGTTTAACTCTATTATAAACGAGGAGCTGATGAAATTGTATAGTCATTTACTAGTGGCTTTTGACGGTTCGGACAGTAGTCGCAAAGCACTAGCAAAAGCGGCTTCACTGTGCAAAGGAAACAATGAGGCGGTATTGACCGTTGCCACCGTC
>DATBUB010000324.1:0-1583 GCA_036516555.1 Bacillaceae bacterium | reverse complement strand
ACTCACAGCCACACACTATTATGGGCTTCATAAAGTGGAAGCTGAACCGAATGAGGACGGATATTGGTGCTGCTTTGAAGTCGAATCTTTTGAACACGTCCCTCCGGATATGGAGGCTCTGATCGTGCAGCCTTCAAGATATGCATCGCTCCTGCACGAAGGAACACCGCAGGATATACACCAAACCTATCATCAGCTTCATACACAGATTGCCCAAGCGGGACTTGCAAGAAAACAAACAAACTGGACGGTCGAAGCTTATGACCATTTTGACCTGAAAGAAAATAAGATTCGCGTCATGTTGCATGATCCTGTCCATTAAACGGGACGGATATCAACACCATATCTTTATAGAAGGAAAATGCTGATCACTTCCAGCAGCTTAAAAGCAGGCACTACACGGTACCTGCTTTTCCTTTCAAGAACGCATCGACCTGTTTCTTATGATGTGCATCATGATGTGTAAAGATTCCGATAAAATCCTCTATGCCGGACTCCTGTCCATCAAGAAAAAACGTCATGGACGGTTCATATTTCTCTTCCAGCATAGCAACAAATTTCTTTCTCGACTCAGCTGCATCGGCAATCAATGTCTGCAGGCTTGTATACTCCTTTGCATACTTCTCGGCCTTTTTGTTATGAGTTTCGATATCCACAAAGGTTAAGCTTGCCCCCTCGGCCATATTTGGCAGCATTTCCTCCATGTTATATCGGTCCCAAAACATGATATGAGTCAAGATTTCACGGATGCTCCATTTCCCTTCACCTATAGGCTTAAGCCAAAGTTCCTCATCAAGCAAAATCAAAGATTCAAGCCAATCGGCAAAGCCCTCTAACTCCTTCAATGAAGATCTCCCCTTCTTTTCCATTTCCATCCCGCCTTTTTATTTTACTATACCAGAAAGCGCTTTAGGGAACAAGTGTTCTTGATAAGGTTTTCAAAAGCCGGTTAGCAATTTGGGGTAGTGGCCCAGTTATGTTTTCACCTGTAAGAGTAAGGGTAAAATCCTTTTACAACATAATTGAGGTGAAAGCTATTGACTGTGACAAACCGTTTTCTATTGGAAAAAGAGGACATGGCCAATCCGGAGGCCGTGCCGGAGTGGGTTTTGAGGGAGTATAGCACGTTCCATGACATCGTGACAGATAAAACCTTTCCTTGCACATTTGGCATGGCAGGGGAGAAAAAAGGGGAGCTCCGCTATTCCTACATTACACATGATGATTGGTCGAATCTTCCTCGTGCACTAGAGGAATTCATTGATCTGTTTGACGATTCCAAGCCTCTTGTACGGCACGGATTTTTTCTGTTCGTAGAACCCGAAAAAGAAGAGAAGCCATTAGACTATTACAGGGATTACTTTTGGAAGGTTCTGCAGTACCTGCATGATCATGATGCAGAACCGTGGCCAGAGGAATACCCTGCGGATCCGGACCATCACTTATGGACCTTTTCCTTTGCCGGTGAACCATTCTTCGCCTTCGGCAATGCCCCTGCCTACAAGCAGCGCAAAACCCGCAACCTCGGCAACAGCCTCGTGATTGGATTTCAGCCTAGAAGAATTTTCGAAGGCCTGG
Organism: Bacillaceae bacterium; assembly: GCA_036516555.1. Lineage (GTDB taxonomy): Bacteria > Bacillota > Bacilli > Bacillales > Bacillaceae_C > DATBUB01. Next base: position 5 of record DATBUB010000324.1, on the reverse strand, counting down.
AAGGG
>DATBUB010000323.1:0-2041 GCA_036516555.1 Bacillaceae bacterium | reverse complement strand
GCCTGATGAAGCTGCTAAAATAACAATGGACTACATTACGCAAATAGTTACCAATGAAAAAACCTTTAACTTCAAAAAATTAGATATGGGTTCATGAGAAATCCCGGCAGCATTTTTAGCTTGCCGGGATTTTTTTAAATTATTGCTTTGGGACGCCGTATAGCTCCTCAAGGGGTTTCATAATCAACTGATTGAGTTCACCAATGACCATGCCCATCCTTTGTTCCGCTTCCATCAGCCTTGAAATTGCCGGATGCTGCTGGACGAGTGCTGCCGACTTCTGAGCTTGGACAACCTCGTCTTCACCAATTTCCTGGCCCATCATCTGTTTTTGCTGAAGGTTCATTTGGATTTGGCGAAAGTTTTCAAACATCCTTCGCGCCGATGCGTCCGCGTTCACCTCGTCGTAAACACGCTTCAGGTTATTATACTCGTTGCTCTGGCGGATCGCCTTTTCAAGCTCATATGCGGCATCATACAAATTAACTGCCAATGGTAACACTCCTTTTTCAAATGTGGCATACCTGTTCACTATACCAAACAGCCGTAATGAATGGAATGCCCGGCAAAAAGGCCATAACGGTATATATTATGAAAAGAGGATCGCAAATATGCCTTGGAATATCCCAATCAAGCCGCCCAGCAGCGCGCCAAGGTACGTAATCATTTTCAGTTCGCTCCTCGTAATGCCGAGCACCATATCCTCAAGACGCTCCAATGAAAATGTCGCAACCTGATCACGGACCAGTTCCTGGAGACGCAATTTTTCCATCATCATATCGATCCTCGACGTCAGCCAATCACCCAGCATGAAGACTAAATTAGGTGCCATCCGGTCAAGAATTGTTTCTTTATACGACGCAAGCAATTCTGATGCTGGAGTGGAAAGAAGCTTTTCGGCATCAGCCAGATTGATCGCATATTCCTTAAGGGAATTGACGATTTTTTCCCTTCCGGCCATGTTCTCCAATTCCGCTGCGTCCCTTTCAAGAAGCTTCGCCCATTCTTTCCTTAGGATGCCTGTAATTAACCCGTGCGCGCCGTCACTTTTAAAGAATTTAATGATTTCCGGCTGGATCCTGTCTGCCAGGCTGACATTTCCAAGCACCATTTGAAGCATATTCCCAAGCATGCCTTTGTCCTTGAGAAACTCATCAAACATAATCTGGATCCTTGCTTTTCCTTCATAGCTTGAGAAATAGTCCGCTCCCTTACTGAGGATGTAGGAACTGATCTCCGGTATCTTTTTATCCGCTCCTTCGAGGAGTGCCGGAGGAATGACCTCGCCAATCGGCCGGCCTCGATATTGCCCCATCGCTCTTTCATAGACTCCTTCAACGAAGTGGCCTATCCTTTTTTCAATCCGTTCCGCCCCATTTTCGATCCCTGCTTTATCGAGAAGGCTGTTGATTGTAATGTCCGATTCAAGAAACGTCCGAAGCTCCTTTTTGACGAGCTCGGTCATATCCTGCTGGAATTCCGGCTGCATGAACTTGCCCCTGATGCTTTCCGGGGTCACAAGATGTTCAACAACCATCCTGCCCATCTGCTGCGCAAGTTCATCCCTTCTTTTCGGGATCAAACCAGGCGTGAACGGAACCCGCCATTTGCCGATATAAAGTGTCTTGTATGGCCTGAAAAGCATTTTAATTGCCAGGTGGTTTGTGAATCCCCCGATGATCGCGCCAATTATGGTCATAAACAAGATTGTAATTGCTATATTCATGTAATCAACCCTTCCGAAAAATAACACGAACATTTTGCTTGTCCTGTACATACGATACTATATCAGTTTTTGCCCATCTTTACCCTAAATTAGCAAAGGCTCACCCTATTTTTCAAAAATAGGCGCCTGCTATACATCCAAAGCCCCGCTGCTCAATCCAGCTTCCGGGGCTACATGCAAACTTTTCCCTTCAACCTGAATTTGAAACTAGGCAACTACCTTGCCGGCCGCCTCCACCCAGGAGGCCGTGCAGAGAAGGATGTGAGATTGTTGGTGAGCGTTTACCCGATTGAAACGCTGGATCATGACAAGCCT
>DATBUB010000322.1:0-11489 GCA_036516555.1 Bacillaceae bacterium | reverse complement strand
GCAGCCACAGCGGTTTTCACCAACATATACCGAACCATGGACTTACGAGGCGGAGGAGCCAGTTCTGCTTCAAACTGGTAGTCCGTCAAAAAGTTTCTGAGGATTTGCCCAACATCCCTTCGTTTCACTACAGGCAGGAGCTCAATGAAAGAACTGCCCTCTTCAAAAGCTCCCCCTCCTGCACTGATCAGGTATACACTTGCATATCCGAAAGGCTGCCTTAAAGGACTTTCTTTCATATTCACTGCCTGGATTCTGTGCAGCGGAATGGTTGTTGTCCTTTTTTCCAGCAATCCCCGCGTAACCACCAAGTCATTGCCGATCAATCTGACGGTGAAATCATTATATTTAAAAAAGGCAATCACAACGGAAATCAGCCAGGCAATTATCAATCCCGCCAGTACAATGGCAGCAACCAAGGCGACTCCGGTGCGGACCAGCTCTTCCACTTCCCCATATACTTTTTCAAAGGGGATCAGTTCGTCGAACTGAAAAAGAAAGGCAAATAAAGCGGACAGCACTACACCTGCCCGGCCGGAGGTTGTGGCCAGGAAAAACAGCTGTTTCCTTGTGATTTTATAAATGACGGTTTCGTCTGCAGCTTCCGTCTCCGTTTCTTCAGCCTGATCTGCAGGCTTTGCTTTTGCTTCAGCAATCAGCTTCCGCAAAGCAGCCGCTTCCTCTTTTTTGATGGCGGTCAATTCTGCCTCTGCCTTGTTTAGGCTGGTTCCTGCTGTTTCCACCTTTACCTTGACAAGCCCGAATGGCCGATGAAGAATGCTTTCCGATAAATCCAGCGTTTGGATCCGTTCAAAAGGAATATACCGCTTCTTCCTGACGAATAAGCCCTGTTCAATTTTCAGCTCGCCATCTTCCACCCTGTATGTAAATCGGTACCATTTGAGCAGTCCCGAGACAAGCACTACAACAGCCCCAATGGCCAAAAACAAGATTGGGAGGCTGCTCCAGATGGAATCCCCCTCATCTTTTCCGCCAACAAAAAAGATAACGATAAACGGGATGATCATTTCCTTCAGCGATTTGCCAAGTTCATACACTGCGGATATCGGGTGGAGCCGTTTTGGTTCAGACATCATCTTCCGCCACCCTCGCCAATGCAGAGATCGATCTGCGCAATTCTTCCGCTTCATGCATATCCAGAGCAGGAATCTGGTGAACCGTTGCAGCGGTCGAAATCGATACCGTCGCCAAATTGTATTTTTTCAATATGGGTCCTTGTGAAGTGTCCACGTGCTGGACCCTTACCATTGGAACAAGTGTCCTCTGAACGATGAAAACCCCATGCTGCACCTCAATTTCATGCTCCGTCACTTCATACCTCCACCTTTTCCATCTGATGGAGGGGATCACGACAATATTCAAAATGGTTACTGCCAACACAAGAACAGCCGCTGCCCAGACATACCACCATGGCCAGTCAAAAAAGTATACAGCTGCCGCCCCACCGCCAATCAGCAGCCACAAGATGGCCGAGTTGATGATACCCGTTATTCTCCAAACCTTTAATCCCCGTTCTGAAATCTGTTTAGCCGGAGGCCTAATGTCCATTTTTCTCTCTCCTATGACAAAATTCTCTTCCAATATACTATACGTGCCAAACGAAGAATAGGATTCATATAAATCTGACCTTGCTCACCAGCAAGGTTGGGTATTTCCAGAGTATGCACGCAGGCTTCAGCAACCCTATAACACAAAAAAGCAATCAGCCTTTGCCGATTGCTTTTGTAAAAAATGATATTTAGGCAGGTTTGCCGCTGTTAGGGCCTTCTTCCGCCCGAACGCCTTTGCGGTTTGCGGCCGCCGCCTTTGTAATTGGAGTTCTGGCCCGGCTTGCTGCGTCTGTTGCGGTTGCCGCCTCCACCCTGATAACGGTCGCCTTTAGATGGCAATGGCCGTTCTTCGGTGATGTGGACCGGAGTTTTGTCCGGCTCCTTCGTCAGTACCTTAAGGGCCGCAGCAATGATCATGGCTGGATCGTCATGTTCGGCAAGCAGTTCATTGGCCGTTGTACGATAGCCGTCGAAGTTTCCTTCATTGATGGCTTCGTTCAATTTTTCCATGGTGATGCGCTGCTGGCCTTCCATTGCTTCGTCCCATGTTGGCGGACGCATTGGCTGCATGCGTTTTTTCGTGGTTTGCTCCACGATGCGCAGGTAGCCCATTTCACGAGGGCTGACAAATGTGATGGCCATCCCTTCTTTTCCGGCACGGCCAGTACGGCCGATGCGGTGAACGTAACTCTCAGGATCCTGCGGAATGTCATAGTTGTATACGTGGGTAACACCGGAAATATCCAGACCGCGCGCTGCCACGTCTGTCGCTACAAGAACATCCACTTTTCCTTCTTTGAACTTCTTCAGGACGGAAATACGCTTTGCCTGGCTAAGGTCGCCGTGAATGCCTTCCGCCGTATATCCGCGAAGAGTCAGAGCGTTCGCCAGCTCATCCACACGGCGCTTTGTCCGGCCGAAAACGATGGCCAATTCCGGAGAATGAACATCGATGAGACGGGAGAGAACATCGAACTTTTCCCGTTCAGGAACTTTGACAAAATACTGTTCAATCAACGGAACGGTCATTTCTTTGGCTTGTACACGAACAGTTTCCGGATTCTTCATAAATCTTTCCGCTATGCGGCGGATTGGATCCGGCATGGTTGCCGAGAACAGCAGTGTCTGTCTGTCCTCAGGAACGGTTGAAAGGATTGCTTCAATGTCATCGATAAAGCCCATGTTGAGCATTTCGTCCGCCTCATCCAAAATGAGCGTATGAACGTTGCCCAGTTTGAGGGTTCTGCGGTTGATATGGTCTAGAATACGGCCTGGTGTACCCACGATAATATGCGGGCCTTTTTTAAGCGCCCTGATTTGCCTTTGGATATCCGATCCGCCATATACGGCAAGAACACGCACACGCGAGTCCATACCAATTTTATAGAGCTCTTCTGACACTTGGATGGCCAATTCACGTGTAGGGGCAATAATAATGCCTTGGACATTAGAATCCTTTACATCAATCTTTTGGATGAGCGGGATGCCGAATGCAGCCGTTTTGCCTGTCCCGGTTTGGGCTTGACCAATCAAATCCTTTCCTTCCATGCTGAGCGGGATCGTCTTTGACTGTATCGGTGTAGCTTCTTCAAAGCCCATTCTGTTGACTGCCTTAAGAATGGCAGGGCTTAAATTTAAATCTGAAAACTTGGTCAATGCTTCTCAATCTCCTTTAAATAACCTCAATATGAGACAGTTGCCTCTTCAGGGAATGTACCCTTGTCACATGCAAAAAATGCATTTTCCGGCGGGGAAATGCACGAAAATTTGTAAGCGATGTTGATAATTCTATCATTAATACGTTTCAATTACAATTGATGTCCTTGTCCTATTCCGGGCTTGGACGCATTGCAATCTGAAACAAGGCCTGCTTACAAGGTCAATGCCTCTACCACTTCTTCCAGCTTCATGCCGCGTGAAGCCTTTACCAGTATGATTTCGTTTCCTTCCGCCTGCTCCCTGATGGATTGGATCAGGTCCTTCTTATCTTCAAAGGCAAACACCCGGTTTTCCGGATAATTCTTTTTTGCCCCTTCAGCTATATATTTTCCTAGGGGGCCATATGTAAACACGAACTTTATTTTTTGGGGGTCCAGTTCCTGGCCGATTTCCACATGATAGTCTTTTTCTTTTACCCCAAGCTCGAGCATATCGCCCAATACAGCGATTTTCTCACGTCCGCCTTCCATATTTTCCAACAGAGAGATGACAGCACGCATGGCTGTCGGACTGGCGTTGTAAGCATCGTTCAAAATCTTGGTGCCCTTTACCCCGTCCCGCCATTCCATTCTCATGTTTGACAATTTTACTGATTTCAAACCGTTTTTCAGAGAAAAAACAGGTACTGAAAACTCTCTTGCTGCCAAGAAAACAGCCAGAGCGTTCATTACATTATGTTTCCCTGGGATGGGGATGAAAAAGGATTCTTCACTCATGCCGGAAACGGTGAAGGTTGTACCCGCTTCTTCCAATTCAACCGTTTCTGGATAAAGATCATTTTCCGATGTCTCCCCGAACGTCCCGGTACGCACTGTCTTCAGGCCGCTGACCCTTTTGACAAGCAGGGGCTCATTTCCCGGGTAGATGAGCAAGCCCCCATCCGGCAATCCTTCAGCAATTTCGAGCTTGGCATCCGCAATCGCATCGCGGGAACCCAAATCCAGCAAGTGTGCTTCACCGATATTAGTGATGATGGCTGCATCAGGGCGCGCGATTCGGGTCAGAAGCGATATTTCGCCTTTTCCGCTCATCCCCATCTCCAAAATGGCGATTTCTGTCGTTTCCTTCAATGAGAGAATCGTCAGCGGGAGGCCGATGTGGTTATTGAAATTGCCTTCTGTCTTTTGGACTTCATACTCTTCTCCCAAAACGGCTGCCGCAATATCCTTTGTCGTTGTCTTTCCATTGCTCCCTGTAATGCCAAGCACCTTTGCTTTTAGTTCCCGTCGGTAGGAAGCGGCCAGCTGCTGCAGGGCGGCGAGCGTATCCTTCACCAGGATGACGGGCCCGTTTTCCGGGGGATTCGGCACATCTTTCTGCCATAATATCGCTCCCGCTCCGTCTCTTAGTGCTTTTTCCCCGTACTGGTGCCCATCTGTATGTTCCCCTTTAAAAGGAACGAACAGGTTGCCCGGTACTATTTTTCGTGAATCAATGCAGACCCCCTTGATCACCTCATTCTGAAAAAGGGAAACATCGTTCTCCACATCCATCATTTCGGCCAGTCTTCCAATGGTTCTTTCTATCATGGCGATCCTCCTTGCAAAGAGAATCACGGAGCCATTCCGTGATTCAGTCATTATCATTATTTAAAATGAATGATGCTTTGTTTTTCCTCGTATCTCTCCAGTGCCAGCCGTACAAGCCGCTCAATCAGCTGAGGATATTCGACGTCTGTATGTTTCCACAGCAGGGGAAACATGCTGAACGGCGTAAATCCGGGCATGGTGTTGACCTCGTTGATGATGGTCCTTCCGTCCTCGGTAACAAAAAAATCCGCACGGGCCAGGCCGGAGCAATCCAGTGCTTTGAAAGCGCGCGTGGCCATATTCCGGATCACCCTGTATTGCTCTGCTGTGATGTCAGCCGGGATAACGAGGGCAGTGTTCCCATCCTCATATTTGGCCTGGTAATCATAAAACTCGCTTTTTGGGACAATTTCTCCTGCCACCGAGCATTCCGGTACATCGTTTCCAAGCAGGCCGACTTCGATTTCCCTGGCGGTAACCCCTTCTTCAATGATGATTTTGCGGTCAAATTTAAATGCTTCCAAAACGGCCGCCTTCAGCGTTTCGCGATTTTCCGCCTTGCTGATTCCCACACTGGAGCCAAGATTCGCAGGTTTGACAAAGCATGGATACCCGATTTCCGACTCCACTTGGTCGTATGCACGCTCAGGCGCCGCTTCAAATGTACTCCGGATAAACCATACATACTTTACCTGATCCAGCCCCTCTTGAGCGAACAGATTCTTCATGATGACTTTATCCATTCCCGCAGAGGAAGCGAGGACGCCGTTTCCGACATAAGGGATATTGAGCAATTCGAGCATGCCCTGTACGGTCCCGTCTTCCCCGTTCGGACCATGCAGGAGCGGGAAGACGACATCAAAGCCTTCCTTTTGAGCGCTGTCCGGTGCCAGCCGCGTACTGAGTGCATTTGGGGCAATGGACTCACCGCTGTCAAACTGAAGTTCCTTTACGCTTTCGGCCGGTCCTGTCAATTGAGGGCCTTTTATCCATGTGCCTTCTTTTGAAATATAAATGGGATGAATATCAAATTTCTCTGTATCCAGGGCCTGGATGACGGCTTTGGCCGTTTGCAGGGATACTTCATGTTCGGCGGACTTTCCACCGTATAATAAACAAATTTTTGTTTTCATTGTAATCCTCCATTATCGCCGGTTGTATTTATTTTAACACGATGGCGGCCAAGAAAAATAATATTAACCATTTGAAAGGAAAATGTCATATGAGACACTTCCCAAATATTATATGGGCTCTTTACGGTTCAGGTGAAGCCGCTGACACTTTATCCCATTCGATAAATTTCGATATAATTTTCATGAAAAACAAGCTATCCTTTTATAATATATGATAGAATACTTGGAGGCCCGGCTGGATACGCTTACATGCAATTGTTATCATCTTTTCTTATTGAGCGATTTCCGAGTCTGCCGGCCATAGAAAAATAGGTTTATTGGGAGGTCAACAACATGAAAAAAATTGGCTTGCTGCCAAGAATCATCATTGCGATTGCACTCGGTATCCTGATCGGGATGATTGTTCCCGAACCGGTCATCCGTGTGTTCGCCACATTCAACGGCCTGTTCGGCAACTTCCTCGGCTTCGTGATTCCATTGATCATCATCGGTTTTATCGCACCCGGAATCGGATCCTTGGGAAGAGGCGCTGGAAAATTGCTTGGATGGACGGCTGCCATCGCATACACATCTACAATTGGAGCTGGTTTGCTCGCATATATTACAGCTAAAAGCCTGTATCCGTCCCTGCTTGCCAATCAGTCATTGAAAGAATTTGCTAACCCGGAAGAAGCGCTTGCCACAGCCTTCTTCAAAGTGGAAATGGACCCGATCATGGGTGTCATGTCAGCCCTGATCATTTCGTTCATCATCGGGATCGGCGTTGCGGTCATCAAAGGAGATGCCCTGCTGAACATTGTCAATGACTTCCGTGATATTGTGCATCTCGTTATTGAAAAGGTCATCATTCCGCTATTGCCATTCCATATTTTTGGAATATTTGCGAACATGACACATGCGGGCCAGGTCGGAGCGATCATGAGCGTATTTGCAAAGGTCTTCGTCATGATCATCGCACTTCACCTTATATACCTGATTGTTCAATACAGCGTTGCGGGTTCTTTCCAAAAGAAAAATCCTTTTGCCATGCTGAAAACGATGAGCCCGGCATACTTTACGGCACTGGGAACACAATCTTCAGCTGCAACCATCCCGGTTACACTGAAAAATGCGAAGAAAATTGTGTCCAAAGAGCGTGTTGCAGACTTTGCCACTCCGCTGCTTGCGACCATTCACTTGTCTGGAAGCACCATTACGCTTGTAAGCTGTGCAATGGCCGTCATGTTCATGCAGGGGCAAACCACTGGATTCGCATCCTTCTTCCCGTTCATTTTGATGCTGGGAATTACAATGGTGGCTGCACCAGGTGTTCCTGGTGGAGCGGTTATGGCGGCACTTGGACTTCTTGAGTCCATGCTTCACTTCGGTCCGGCTATGACAGCCCTCATGATTGCCCTGTATCTTGCACAAGACAGCTTCGGCACAGCTTGCAACGTGACGGGCGACGGAGCCATCACCGCCATCGTCGACAAAATCGGCAGCAAGGACGACGCTTCGGAAGAGGCCGCTGCCAAAGCAGTATAAATATCATTTATGAAGCACGGCGCCTTGATCCTGTGATCGGCGGCCGTGCTTTTTTGCGTGTGTTGGATGTTGGGGGGATGAATAGGAACATGGTTATGCTTTGTGAAATAAGCTCATACCCGGAAGAAAATAATTTCCTCGCCATATATCCGGTGGGTAGCCCTGACTTTTCGTCTCATCTAGCGAAAATATCGACTTTTCGAATTCATACAGTGGAAATTATGCTTAAATAGGTGGCTTTGATGTTAATACCATCGGTTTTTGCTGATGTTATGGGGGTTTTAATGTATTTCCAGTGAGGTTTGACCACTTTCCAGTGAAGGTTGGTGTTAATCCAGTGGAGTTTGATGTTAATCCAGTGAAGTTGATCGTTAATCCAGTGAAGTTGATCGTTAATCCAGTGAAGTTGACCGTTAATCCAGTGAAGTTGATCGTTAATCCAGTGAAGTTGATCGTTATTCCAGTGAGGGCGATCATAATTCCAGTGAAGTTTGCTATAACGAAGAAACCTTGGCCGTATACCGCAGCTGCTTTGACATTATTTCAGGAACTTTTGAATTAATTAAGGAACTCTGAAATTGTTTCGGCAGCTTTTAACATTAATTCGGTAACTTTTAAAATTTAATTCAGGTTTTTAAAACAATTCGTTAACTGCTAAAGTTTTAACAACCGCACTCTTTATCCCTAAATACAGTACAAGTCCCGCCTTAAAAAGCGGGACTCGCTCGTTATGCTTTTACCCCTTTGGCATACGCCTGCCACTCACCGGTTTTGCGATCCAGAACAATTCGCCCGTCCGGAACCCTGTCCTCCAGCATTTCATATTCCTCATACATGGCATCCATGTCGTAAAAGTCACCCATGATCCAAACGGGAATTTCGATTTGAAGCCTGTTTCTCTCGGCCTTTTCGATGGAAAACACGATGCCTTCCTTCATATACCGGATAAAAGGGAACAGCACTTCCGCTGGAACAGCCGGGAACTCTTTCTTTTTCCATCTGCCCAGAAGTGACTTTTCCTTTTTATATCCAAGTTTTTCGGAAATGACGTGGCCCAGCATACTATAAAAATGATCTAGAGAGCGATAGTACGTTTTGTTAAACCAGCCATCATCATGGGCCAAATAGGAGAAATTGTTGCCAAGCTTTCGATAAAATGGAGGCCGCAAATGATCTTTATAGTGGCCCAGATAGAGCAGCTCCGCCATTTCCTGCCCGCTCAGTTCGTTCAGGGATTCTTCATCTTCAAAGTCAATCCAGCAAAAGTCACCATAGCCATATACATCATCCTGCACCAGCTTTTTGATCCCATCCTCGTCCGCAAACTCCAACATGGTATGCATGTTGAAGTTTCCGTCATCGAATTTGTGTCGCAGCAAGAGGAGATTTGGCAGCATTACAGGAATACCTTTGATAAATTCGGGAAACTCAATACCATAAGTCAAAACGTATTGTCCCGATTGATTTACCTGAACGTATATAATTTCTCGCCCGGAAGTATGGTTTCTCAAGAATATGCCCTCCAAAGTTGTAATCACATGTTCTGGCCGGTTGAAATTGAGCCCTATTCAATCGGCTTTGTCGCTCAATTATGTATTGTCACTTATATACTAACAAATTTTTACTGTGAGTGCTTTACAAAACCATTAGATTTACATAAATAATTTATGACAGTCACCCTGATTGAGCAAGAAATAAAAATCGAAATGATAGATAACGTGTCATTGTGGGTAAAGTATGAATGCGAAAGATAGAAATCCATAGTCAGGAGGTGAAATCTTGCCAAAAAAAACATCAGTCTAATGATGTTTTCCTTAAAGGCAAGATGCTCCAATGCTCATCATCAACATTTTACTCGTCATTATATTGATTGCCTTAACAGCATTTTTTGTTTCATCTGAATTTGCCATTGTAAAAGTCAGGCCTTCTAGAATCGATCAGCTGATTGCACAAGGAAACCAGAAAGCGGTTACCGCCAAGAGGCTGCTTTCGAATCTGGACGGATATTTATCTGCCACACAGCTGGGGATTACCGTCACAGCTCTCGGTCTCGGCTGGTTGGGGGAGCCGACTGTCCAGCGGCTGCTGACACCACTGTTTGAAAACTTCCAGGTTCCCGACAAGCTGGCCGGCATCCTTTCCTTCATCATCGCTTTTGGATCCATCACCTTTATCCATGTAGTCGTGGGTGAACTTGCGCCAAAAACCTTCGCCATCCACAAGGCGGAGCAAATCACGCTTAGTTTTGCGGCTCCCCTTATCCTTTTCTACAAAATCATGTACCCGTTCATTTGGCTTTTGAACGGGGCGGCAAGGCTCATCGTCGGTTTGTTTGGAGTCAAGCCTGCGTCCGAAGGCGAGATGGCCCACTCTGAAGAAGAGCTCAGGATCATCCTGTCTGAAAGCTTGAAGAGCGGAGAAATCAATCAGACGGAATATCGTTACGTTGACCGCATCTTTGAATTTGATAATCGTGTCGCAAAAGAGATCATGGTTCCGAGAATTGAAGTATTCAGCATTGATAAATCCGCATCCATCGAAGAAATCGTCAGCACGATCCGGAGTGAGCGCTTTACCCGGTATCCGGTTACGGACGGCGACAAGGACAACATCATTGGGGTCGTCAATGTGAAAGAATTTTTGAGCGACTGCATTCAAGGAGACTGCAAAGGATCGGAGCCGATCATGCCTTATGTCAAGCCGATTATCCGGGTGATTGAGACGATCCCCATTCAGCGGCTTCTTGTCAAAATGCAAAAGGAACGTACACATATGGCTGTATTATTTGATGAATATGGCGGGACCGCAGGAATTGTAACGGTAGAGGATATCCTAGAAGAAATTGTTGGCGAAATTCGGGATGAGTTTGATGCGGACGAAGTGCCTTATGTAAGAAAATTGGCTGATCAGCATTTTCTGCTGGACGCAAAAATCCTGATTGAAGATGTTAACGCCCTCATTGGCACCCATCTTTCCGGCGAGGATGTCGATACAATCGGAGGCTGGATGCTGACTCAAAAGTACGATCTCAAAGAAGGAGATACCCTCTCTGCAGACGGGTATGATTTCCAGGTCAAAACCATGGAAGGCTCGCATATTACTGTCATCGAGGTTAAAAAACGAACCTGACCCTCTGGGGACAGGTCCAAAAGGGACAGGTTAGGGACCACCATTTCAGGATCAGGCGCTCCCTTCCCCTGTCCCCTTTTTCACGTTTTTTCCGCACCATTTCCCAGGAAATGAATGGCTGAATCGTCGATAATGGAGCAACATCCATTGGAATGCTGGGCTTTGCTGTCGAAGATTACAAAAACAAGCCAGGTGCGCACTCCAGCACACCTGGCTTGTTCCTTTTTCATGAGTGGAGTTCCGAAAACTTTTGAACAGGCTTGACGTCCTTTAGTACTTGGCCAAGTTCAAGCCTGGATTTCGTCAACGAAATTTTGACTCCGAGCTCCGATAAGCTGCTTATGACTTTCTTAAGCTGATCATGATCTCTATGCAAGAAAGATCACCTCTTTAAGATTTGACATCTCATTTCATATTTTACCGTACTTCCACATGTGTGTATATTGCTTTTGAAAATTTTTAACAATTTATTTTTGACAACTTTGTGCTATGCCTGGTACTTACTATACCCATAATTTTGCAGTTAAACCTCTTTTATTAAATAAATTTCCATCCAGTTTGGGATGTGGCCAAATCCCTTTATCCCTTGCTTCCTGCCTGGATGTTAATGCCCTTGATGAAATATTTTTGGAAGAAGAAAAACAGCAGCATGACAGGCAGCAAGACGAGCAGGGATCCTGCCATCAGATAGTTCCACTGTGTATTCAGTTCTCCTTTGAACACCTGCAGTCCAATCTGGAGTGTATAGAGATTTTCGTCATTTAAGTAGAGCAACGGGCCGAGAAAGTCATTCCATGCACCGTTAAAAGAAAAAATCGCCACTGTTGCCAAAGCAGGCTTGATCAGCGGCATGGCAATTTTCCTCCAAATATAAAAGTGGCTGG
>DATBUB010000321.1:0-2210 GCA_036516555.1 Bacillaceae bacterium | reverse complement strand
CCTTTCCCTTGCCCCGCAAACTCACGGATCAAATGGAAAATATCCACTTTTGCACCGATGTCGACCCCTTTGGTCGGCTCATCGAATAAATATACCGCTGAATCCCGGGACATCCACTTACCGATAGCGACTTTTTGCTGGTTGCCGCCGCTAAGATGGACAAGAGGAGTATTAGGGCTATCTGTCTTGATTTGCAGACGATCAATCATTTTCGTAGCAAAGCTGTTTTCCGCCGCCTTATTTATAAACAAGTTGCGTGAGAACTTAGACAAATTTGGAAAGCTTGCATTGACGCTGACAGATTCGTAGACAAAAAGGCCTTCCTTCCGCCTTTCTTCAGGAACAAGCACGATCCCGGAGGCAATGGCCTCCCGCGGCTGTCTTATCTTGACGGCTTTCCCATGCATCTTGATGTTCCCGGTTCTTGCTGGTGCCACCCCGAACAGTGCTTTCGCCAATTCTGTTTTTCCTGCGCCAACTAATCCTACAACACCAACGATTTCTCCCTCAGCTACTTGGAATGAGACCTCCTTCAGCAAATGGCCGTCACTTAGCTTCTCCACTTCCAGCAGGCAAGGGCCAATCTCTTTCTCGTGTTTTTCGAGTTCTTCAGAAAAAGCGGCGCCGAGCATCGTTTCCACAATCAGGCTTTGTGTCGTCTCTCTGGTCAAGACAGTCTTAACTGTTTTCCCTTCACGCATGACCGTAATCCGGTCCGATATCTTGAAAATCTCCGGCAGGCGGTGCGATATGAAAATGCATCCCACGCCTTGTGATTTCAATTTTCGGATCACTTGGAAAAGACGGTCTGCTTCGCGAGCAGATAGCGGGGCTGTCGGTTCATCGAAAATAATCACTTTCGCGGAGAGGACGAGCGCCCGGGCAAGCAAAATCAGCTGCTTTTCTGCCAGCGTCAGTGATGAAGCCGGGCGGCTGACCGCTATATTTTCCGCCTGCAGCTCTTTTAGTAAGGAGCGTGCCTTTTCATGCAATTTTTTCTTTTGGACAAAAACATACTTGTCCGCAGCAAACGTATCGAGCATAATGTTCTCGGCTACGGAAAGTTCCGGAACAATAGCGGTATCCACCTCCTGATACACACAGTAGATGCCGGCTTCCTTTGCCTCTTTCGGGGATTTAAAACGGAGCATTGTCCCTTGAAAATGGAGTTCCCCGCCATCATGCTCATAAACGCCGGATAGTACTTTCATCATCGTGCTCTTCCCGGCTCCATTCGCCCCCAGAAGAGCATGGACTTCGCCTTCTTTCAGGTCAAAGCTCCCATCGCTGAGTGCCTGTACTTTTCCGAAAAATTTCTGTATATGCTGCATTGATAGCAGGGCATCCATCGTTATTTCCCCTCTCTTTATTGTTGCTCCAGTTCTTTCAGCTCGTCTGTGTAGCCTTGTTCGTTTTCTCCCCAGCCTTCCACAAACTCGCCTAATTCGTCAGTTTTTACTTCTTTATCCGGAAGCTTCGCTTTCTCCACGAATACCGGCTTAAGCTCTATTTCAGTACCGGGATCATCACCGCTGATTTTCTGATAAAGATAGCGAACTTGGATCCGCCCAATGTCCCTCGGATCCACTGCGGCAGTTGCCACCCATGGGCTGTCTTTCTTTTGGATCATTTGCAAGTCCTCATCGCTAATATCAATACCGTAAACTTTAATGTCAGTTCTGCCCGCTTGCTCCAATGCACGGACCGCTCCTTTGGCAAACTCATCCCAGGCTGCCCAAACCGCCGTAATTTCTCCTTTATTAGGATATTGCTTCAAAATCGCTTCCATCTGTGCCTGCGTGTCCAGTGCCGTGTTGGAAGTAGCGGCTCCAAAAGCGGCCACTTCTTTCACGCCATCGTTTTCTTTCAGGAACTTCTCATATGCCATCTGGCGTCTTTCCATCGGCGCGAATCCCGCTACCCATATTTTCACGATATTCGCATTGCCGCCTGCATCTTCGGCGAGCTTGTTCAACGTCATTTCGGCCATTTTCTGGTCATCCTGCAACAACGAAGTTATACCCTCGACATCTACTCCCGCGTCAAACGCAACAACAGGAATGCCCCTATCCAATGCTTTTTGCACACCGCTGTTCAATGCCTCTTTTGTCCCGTGATCGATCAGAATGCCGTCAAATTTCTGGTTGACTGCCGCATCTAAATTGGAAGCCATTTTGGCCAGATCACCTTCGGATGTGAAAACGGTGACC
>DATBUB010000320.1:0-3796 GCA_036516555.1 Bacillaceae bacterium | reverse complement strand
GCCTCCGCTATTCTCTGTCCAGCTGCGGGCGCCATCGGCTCGAGGTCACAAGTCAAAGCACTACGGAGGTCAGGACCTCCTGCAGGTTTCGCCTTATGCTTGTCGCCGATAGGCAGTCGCCCTCCGCTTTTCTTTGTCCAGCTTCGGCTCCTATCGACTAGCGGCCTTCCGGCCACCTCCCTACGATAAGTCAACATCGATTCGCTTCGCTCATCGTGTTTCCTTTATCTCAGTCGGAGACCGTCCAGCCCGTACGTCGATGTGGACAGTCGCCTCCGCTTTTCTATCACTCCGCAACCTTCTCCAAGTTCCCATTCCGATCCATTTTGAAAGTGGTGGATGGGCGCTCCTCTTCCTCGAACAAGACGAGTTTTCGGGCACGGTTCAGAATCTTCATCAGTGTTTCGTAGTCTTCCTGCATCGTTTCGGAGTTGTTCTCGAGCTTGGCCACGTTCTCCCTCAGTTCTTCGTTTTCCCTTTTCAGGTCGGCCATTTCTCTTTTCAATCTCTCATTCTCACTTCTCAAAATTTCAAGGTGAACCTCTGAATGCTGGAGCTGCTGCAAATACGAAATTACTTTTTCGAGATTTATTTCACCTGCTTGAGATTGGTGCAGAACAGGCAAGAGAGACCCTGTCAATGGCTGCATGTCTGCGTCCATCTGCTCCGCAATCATGCCTAGTTCGCCGCTGAGCGTTTCTTCTCCTGTCTCCAGCGAGGTATCCACCACTGGAGTCTGAAAGTCGCTCAATGTTGGAACTGGCGGCTGATAAAGCAGCTTTTTCTTGCCGGACTGATCCTTTCCAAGCATGCGCTGCCTTTGCTTGCGCTGTTTTTTAGCCAGATCGAGCGCTTTCTCATATTGGTGGCGAACCACCGCATTCCATCTGAATCCGCAAGCGGCCGAAGTCCTGTTCAGCTTGTCCCCGACTTCCTCAAAGGCATTCAGCTGGGTACTTCCTTCCCTAACATGGCGCAGCACTGTTTCTGCCAACAGCAAATCATTTTCTTCTGTCCACGCATCCTGTCGTGTCTTCATGTCATTCGCTCCCTTTCTACCTTCCATCATGATCTTATTGAGAATTGCCAAATGCACTTCCCGTTAGTCAAAGGATTAACAATCGAGGAGGTTTTTATACCAATATGGCAAAATAATTGCTAGTCTTTGTTACGGCTGGCCAACTTTCATTCATTTTCAAAACCCGCTATAATGAAAACATGATAGATAGGAAGAGGGTAGCCGATGCATGATTCCATTTTGAAGTTGAATGAGGAAAAAGTTTTCAAAGACCCTGTTCACCGCTATGTCCACGTCAGGGACCAAATCATTTGGGATTTGATCGGGACCAAAGAATTCCAGCGCTTGCGCAGAATCAAACAGCTGGGAACCACCTATTTAACCTTTCACGGTGCGGAACACAGCCGGTTTAACCATTCGCTCGGGGTATACGAAATCGTCAGGCGTATCGTGGATGACGTTTTTAAAGGGAGGCAGGAATGGGACGAAAGCGAACGGCTTCTTTCCCTGTGTGCAGCTCTTTTGCATGATTTGGGGCATGGTCCGTTTTCTCATTCGTTTGAAAAAGTGTACCAACTGGACCACGAGCAATTTACTAAGCAAATTATCCTTGGAGACACGGAAGTCAATAGGGTTCTCCAAAGGGTCGGCCCGGACTTCCCGCAGAAGGTTGCGGATGTTATAGGAAAAACATATCGGAACAAACTGGTGGTCAGCTTGATCTCCAGCCAAATCGACGCCGACCGAATGGACTATCTCCAGAGGGATGCCTATTTTACAGGAGTCAGCTACGGCCATTTTGACATGGAGCGGATTCTTCGCGTCATGAGGCCCCGTGAAGACCAGGTGGTGTTCAAGTCCAGCGGGATGCACGCGGTGGAGGATTACATCATGAGCCGCTACCAAATGTACTGGCAGGTCTATTTCCACCCTGTGACTCGCAGTGCGGAAGTGATTTTGACAAAAATTCTCCAGCGAGCGAAAACCCTGTACGAGACCCATTATTCTTTCAAAAAAGAACCTCACCATTTTGTATCCCTATTTGAAGAAAAAGTGACGTTGGATGACTATTTGAGTTTGGATGAAGCCGTTGTTTTATACTATTTTCAAATGTGGCAGGCAGAGGAAGATACCATCCTCCGGGACCTTTGCAACCGGTTCATGAATCGGAACCTGTTCAAATATACGGAGTTTGATCCGGCCAAGCAATATAAAGTGCTGGTTCAGCTGGATGAGCTTTTCCGCCAGGCAGGAATAGACCCTGACTATTATTTGGCTGTCGATTCTTCATCGGATTTGCCGTATGATTTTTACCGTCCGGGCGAAGAGGAGGAGCGCCTTCCCATTCATCTGCTGATGCCAAACAATGAAATACGGGAGCTGTCCAGGGAATCTGCCATCGTGGAGGCCATATCGGGCAAGAGGCGGACGGATCATAAATTATATTTTCCGGAGGATTTGCTTCTCGACGAGTCCAGTCATCCGCGCATCAAACAGCAGATTTTATCCATTTTGAAACATGAGAGTTGAGCAGAACAGCCCCGGAAAATATGGATCAGGAGTTGAATAATTAGCCATGCTGCATGACCATATGAGATTGATGAGTGTTTTTGCTGCTTCAGGAGAAATTGCCGGTCGGAAAAAACTTCAGAAAATGGTTTACATAGCAAAGAAGATGTCGTTTCCGTTTCAGGAGAAGTTTGAATTTCACTTTTACGGGCCCTATTCAGAAGAACTCACGCTGCGGGTCGAGGAGCTTTGCAACTTTGGATTTATTGAAGAAATAAAAGAGGACAAGGGGGGCTACTCCCAGTATCGGTATATCATGACAGACAATGGACGGGAGTTCTTAACCTCCTATGTACAGGACATCCCCCAGCTGAAAGAATGCTTTACGGATATGAACCAAAAAAGTGCACGATTCTTAGAGCTTGTTTCTACGGTTCTGTACTTCGAAGGAGACCCCAGAGGGGAAGTTTCGGAAAAAATCTCCGTGCTGAAAGGCAAACAAAATTACACGGAGGAAGAGATTGAAGAGGCCTTTGCCTATATTGACGCATTAAAAAAGACAGCCATTCCGCATTGAGTGCGGATGCTGTCTTTTTCTCATTCGCTGTCGCTTAGCCTTTTGCCGGCAACAGCATAATGGTTTTTGCTCATTTCTTCAATGAAGACCACGATTTTTTCATTAGGCGCGCCAGTGGTTTCGCTGACGGCAGCCGTTACTTTTTCCACGAGGGCTTTTTTTTGTTCTTCCGTGCGGCCTTCCAGCATTTTAACCGTTACGTATGGCATATTCGGTACCTCCTGTTTCTTTTCTACATAAAAAGTGTATGCTTTTTTGAACAAAGGAGCAAGATTGGGAACACAAAGTATGAGGAACAGCCCTTAATTTTGTATAATGGCAGTAGAGGGTACGGATTTTTCGGAAAAAGGGGCTGGGTAAGTGGATTTTTTGGAAAGGATTCTTCGTTTTTCATTGGAAGAGATACCGCTCGTCGCAGCGGTTTTGCTTATTGCTTTCACAGTGCATGAATTTGCTCATGCTTATACGGCATACAAATTTGGGGACAACACAGCCAAGGACCAGGGGAGATTGACGCTGAATCCCATGCAGCACCTGGATCCGCTGGGCACCTTGCTTATATTCCTGGTGGGATTTGGCTGGGCTCGCCCGGTGCCGGTGAACCGGTATCACTTTAAGAATCCGCGGCTGGCAGGGATTGTCGTCTCGCTTATGGGGCCTTTAAGCAATCTGGCCCTTGCCATCATAGGGGC
>DATBUB010000319.1:0-4651 GCA_036516555.1 Bacillaceae bacterium | reverse complement strand
TGAACCTTGACTTGTATTTCCAATTCTCTGGCCAGGACCAAGATGCCCTTCGCGGCCAAATGAAGACGGATGCGGAACAGAGGGTTCGCTTGAATCTTACTCTTGAGGCCATTGCCAATGCGGAAAATCTGGAAGCATCGGAAGAAGACGTAAATGAAGAAATCAATAAGATGGCCGAAATGTACAGCATGCCGGCTGAAGAAATCAAGAAGGTCCTTGGCAGCCTGGACAGCTTGAAAGGCGACTTAAAAATTCGCAAAGCCGTTGAATTTCTTGTTGAAAACAGCAAAGCTGGGGAATAATATACGTAACATAAGACAAAACCATAGAACATAGTATAGAAACAAGGCGCGGTTTACATCGTGCCTTGTTTTGTACAAGTTATACATAATACATTGCTTTTCCGGGTTTTCGTGGTATTCCATAATAGAGGTTTAACAATGGTAATATTCTGGGAAAGTATGATACAATGCAGTACATAACTTTTTTTTTCAACATGGAAGATTTAGTATCTTCTCGTTTCTTTCATGGCCGAACACATGTTATAGTTATTAAAAGGGGTGAGAGCAATTGTTTAAGTTTAATGATGAAAAAGGACAGTTAAAATGTTCTTTTTGCGGCAAAACACAAGATCAGGTCCGCAAGCTTGTTGCGGGGCCGGGTGTATATATATGCGACGAATGTATCGAGCTTTGCACTGAAATAGTGGAAGAGGAACTTGGTACGGAAGAAGAAGTGGAGTTTAAGGATGTCCCTAAACCGCTTGAAATTCGTGAAATATTGCAGGAATATGTCATTGGACAGGATCAGGCGAAGAAATCGCTGGCAGTTGCTGTCTATAACCACTATAAGCGGATCAATTCCAACAGCAAGATTGACGATGTGGAACTGGCAAAGAGCAACATCTGTCTCATCGGGCCGACAGGAAGCGGTAAAACGCTTCTTGCCCAAACGCTGGCACGCATCTTGAATGTTCCGTTTGCCATAGCGGATGCCACTTCTTTGACAGAAGCCGGGTATGTAGGTGAGGACGTAGAAAATATTCTCCTGAAGCTGATCCAAGCTGCGGATTATGACGTGGAAAAAGCGGAAAGGGGAATCATTTATATCGATGAAATTGATAAGATTGCCCGAAAATCTGAAAATCCGTCCATTACGCGCGATGTCTCTGGCGAAGGCGTTCAGCAGGCACTCCTGAAGATTCTTGAAGGCACGGTTGCAAGCGTCCCTCCTCAAGGCGGACGCAAGCATCCTCACCAGGAGTTCATCCAGATTGATACAACTAACATCCTCTTTATCTGCGGAGGGGCTTTTGATGGCATCGAGCAAATCATCAAACGCCGCCTTGGCCAAAAGGTGATCGGATTTGGTTCGGATGTAAAGCAGAAGGATATCGATGAAAAAGGCCTGCTGACAAAAGTGGTGCCGGAAGACCTTCTTCGTTTTGGGCTCATTCCTGAATTCATCGGCCGCCTCCCAGTGATCGCAAGTCTGGAACAGCTGGATGAAGAGGCCTTGATTGAAATATTGACCAAACCGAAAAATGCTTTGGTGAAGCAATATCAAAAAATGCTGGAGCTGGATGATGTAGAGCTCGAGTTTGAAGATGATGCCCTTCATGAAATCGCCAAGAAGGCCATCGAGCGAAAGACCGGTGCTCGTGGACTCCGTTCCATCATAGAAAGCATCATGCTGGATGTTATGTTTGACCTGCCATCCCGAGAGGATATCAAAAAATGCATCATTACGAAGGAAGCCGTGCTCGATGAGCAGCCTCCCAAGCTTGTGCTGGAGGACGGAACCATCATTAAAGATACGGAAAAAACGTCCGCTTAACAGCCATTCCAAAGCCCTGAAAGCCTAACCGCTTTCCGGGCTTTTTTTCGCTGTCATTGCAATGTTCCGCTCTAAATTATTCGTTTATTCCTTCTCTCCTACGGAGATACTAGCACATATGCAAATGAGTGTGTTAATAGGAGGGAATACGTTGAATTGGACGGTTGCGGTATTACTCATACAATTGTTTTTCGGAGTGGTCATCGGGCTATACTTTTTAAATCTGCTGAAGAATCAGCGCACGCATAAAGTTTCCATCGACCGGGAATCCAAAAAGGAAATGGAGCAGCTTAGGAAAATGAGGGCGGTCAAGCTGACGGAACCATTGGCAGAAAGGGTCCGTCCGGCCAGTTTCGATGATATTGTGGGACAGGAGGATGGCATTAAAGCTTTAAGGGCGGCTCTCTGCGGCCCAAATCCGCAGCATGTCATCATTTATGGGCCTCCGGGTGTGGGTAAGACAGCCGCAGCCAGGCTCGTACTGGAAGAAGCAAAAAAAAATCGGCGCTCTCCATTTCAGCCCTCCGCGGTCTTCGTGGAATTGGATGCCACAACCGCACGGTTCGATGAACGGGGAATTGCAGATCCGCTGATCGGCTCCGTGCATGATCCCATATACCAGGGCGCGGGTGCCATGGGACAGGCGGGGATCCCCCAGCCAAAGCAGGGGGCTGTATCCAATGCCCATGGGGGAGTTTTATTTATTGACGAAATAGGGGAATTACACCCCATTCAGATGAATAAGCTGTTGAAAGTATTGGAGGATCGAAAAGTGTTTCTCGAAAGCGCCTACTACAATTCCGAGAACAGCCAGATACCCGCCCATATTCACGATATATTCAAACGGGGCCTTCCAGCAGATTTCCGGCTTATCGGCGCTACAACGAGGACGCCCAGCGAAATACCCCCGGCCATTCGTTCACGCTGTATGGAGGTGTTCTTCCGGGAACTGGATTCACACGAAGTGAAGGCGGTGGCGAGGAAAGCGGCGGCCAAAGTAAAGCTCTCCATCCGGGAAACAGGCCTCTCCTCTTTGGCCTCATATGCGCGAAATGGAAGAGAAGCGGTCAATATGATCCAAATTACCGGAGGATTGGCTATCACGGAAAATCGGCAGGACATCAGGGACGAGGATATTGAATGGCTCATTCAATCCAGCCAGATGTCCCCCAAATATGAAAAGAAGATCAATGAGGAAGCCAAGGTCGGAATCGTAAACGGGCTTGCAGTGACCGGACCCAGCAGCGGTATGCTGCTTGATCTTGAAGTGACGGTCATTCCATCCAGGGAGCAGGGCTCCATCACCATCACAGGAATTGTAGAAGAGGAAAGTATTAACGGACAGGGAAAATCAATTCGGAGAAAAAGCATGGCGAAAGG
This sequence comes from Bacillaceae bacterium, assembly GCA_036516555.1. GTDB lineage: Bacteria > Bacillota > Bacilli > Bacillales > Bacillaceae_C > DATBUB01. Next base: position 1,435 of record DATBUB010000319.1, on the reverse strand, counting down.
CTCTGTAGAAAACGCCGTTACGGTATTAAGGACAATGGGAGTTCCTGCGCATCAATATGATATACATGTGAATTTTTCCGGAGGAGTTCCAATTGACGGCCCATCCGCAGGGATAGCATTGGCCACGGGCATCTATTCCGCCATTTATAAAATACCCGTTAAGAATACCATTGCCATGACTGGCGAGATCGGGATACAGGGAGATGTTAAGCCGGTAGGAGGAGTGTATTCCAAAGTGAAGGCAGCCAAACTGGCAGGAGCTGAGTGCGTCATCATACCGGAAGACAATATGCAATCTCTCCTTGGGGAAGTGGGAGGAATATCCATCCTGCCAATTAAAAGGCTGGAAGAAGCATTGGCCGCAGCCCTTGTGAAGGATCCCGGCCAGGACATGATTTTTCCGGGACTTTACGACCAAAAAAATAAAAAAAGTGTATAAACGCTTTTCCTTGGGACAGGAACACCGGGAAGCCTTCCGGAGGGCCTGTCCCTCGACATGGGATGAGTGGATAGGCTAAAATTGAACAAAGAGTCCGATAAGGCTCACTTTTTGCTTTTATCGCATACAAGGGCTGTATAACGCGCTGTTGCTTTTACTTTGGAGGTGTACAAATTGACAAAACATACAGAGCCGATGGTTCCATTGCTTCCTCTGCGCGGAATGCTTGTGTTTCCAACAATGGTTCTCCATCTTGATGTGGGCCGGGAACATTCCGTGCAAGCTTTGGAAAAAGCCATGCTGAATGATCATCTAATCTTTTTGACCACACAGAAGGATGTAGCTGTTGATGAACCCGGCCAGGAAGATATATATGAAATGGGAACACTGACAAAAGTCAAGCAAATGCTGAAGCTCCCAAATGGTACCATTCGCGTCCTGGTCGAGGGTCTCAGCCGGGCCAGGATTGTAGAGTTTCTGGACGAGGGAGACCATTTGGCTGCCACACTGGAGCGGTTTGAAGACGAGGAAGAAAGGGACGTAGAAATCCAGGCTTTGATGAGGACCATGCTCGAGTACTTTGAACAATATATAAAGCTTTCAAAGAAAATATCGGCTGAAACGTTCGCCACAGTGGCTGATATTGAAGAACCCGGACGCATGGCCGACATCATTGCCTCGCACCTTCCGCTCAGGCTGACCGAAAAACAGGCCATCCTTGAAACGGTGGATGTAAAGAGGCGGCTTGGGAATATCATCGAAATCATCCATAATGAAAAAGAAGTGCTTAATCTGGAGAAAAAGATTGGGCAGCGGGTCAAGCAGTCCATGGAACGTACCCAAAAGGAATATTATTTAAGAGAACAAATGAAGGCCATCCAAAAAGAACTGGGGGATAAAGAAGGAAAAACCGGGGAAATCGCTGAACTGACCGAAAGAATTGAAAAAGCAGGAATGCCGGAACACGTACGGAAGACTGCATTCAAGGAACTGGAC
>DATBUB010000318.1:0-15362 GCA_036516555.1 Bacillaceae bacterium | reverse complement strand
GGCCCTTGCCGGTATATGCATCATGAATATTCCCGCAGGAGCCTTTGCACCGTTCCCCATGCTGATCCGCCCTTTGATCAGCAACGGGCTGCTTGTGGGTGTGATGCTCTCTCTGTTATTTGAGATATTCGGAAACTGGGAGAAGTATGAAGATGTGCCCGCTCCAGGCAAATAAAGACTTATTAAAGGAGCTTTCCAGAAAGTCAGTGAAAACTGACTTTCTGCGATAGCCATCTTTTTATGTTTTTCTGAAAAAGGCGGGCCATTTGCAAGGACTGCCGCGTGATAGACAGAAAAATGAAATAGCAGGAGAAGAAAAACGTGCCGCTTTTCTTCTCCTGCTCACATTATAGACTTATTGGCCAGCCCCTTTAGTCGAATCTTTTTCCATCAGATCCACATCGAATTCGTATACTTTTTTCTCCAATTCTTCGCCTTTAATTAATTTAATCAAGAAATTCATTGCTGATTCACCAAGAGAATAAATCTGCTGGGATACGGTTGAAATTTCCGGATACACCATATCCATTCTGATGCCGTCAAAACCAATCAGCTTCACCTCATCCGGTACAGAGACACCCAGACGTTTCAATGCTTTAAGCGCACCGGCAGCCATTAAATCATTCGCTGCAAACACCCCATCAAGGTCGGGATGCTTCTCATACAGCTCGAGCATGGCCTTATACCCTCCGGTGACGCTGAAATCCCCGTAGGACATTAAACTTGGAGTAAACCATTCAGCTTTTCCGTACACCTCTTCATAACCCAGGGTCCGTTCCCGGGAAGAAGAAATGTGGGTGGGACCGGCGATATGGCCAATTTTTCGGCAGCCTTGATCGGCCAGATGTTTGGCAGCAAGGCGGCCTCCCTTTCTGTTGTCGGATGCCAGCGACACAATCGGGTGTCCTGGGAAGGCCTTATCCATCACCACCACAGGGATGGACCTGTTTTGCAGGCTGAGAACTTGATCTGGTTCAATTGTATAGGAGGAAATAATGATTCCGTCCACTTGTTTATGAACAAGCGTATCGATATAGTTTTTTTCTTTTTGAATATTATTGTCCGTGTTACAAAGTATAACGGTGTAGCCATATTTATTGGCTGTATCCTCTGCCGCCCGTGCGATTTCGGGAAAAAAAGGATTTAGAATATCAGGAACCATAAGTCCAATGGTCGCTGTTTTTTTGCCGGCAAGGCTTCTGGCAATATTATTGGGTTTATAGTTCAGCTTTTCAATAGCAGCCACGATGGCGCCTTCTGCTTCTTTGCTGACATATCCGCTTTGATTGAGATAGCGGGATACAGTTGCAACCGATACACCAGCAAGTTTGCTGACGTCTCTTATAGTAGCCATAATTCACCCTCAAGTTCTATGTTATCGTTTACATAAATGTATCAAACGGTAGTTTGATAGTCAAGATTTCAACAAAATCCAATATCCTTTAACCTGGATAATATTTGCTTATTATCCTTATTGACAGAAGAAACAAATATATGCTAAATTATGTGTAACCGATTACACATATGTTTCACATTTCAACAAAGAGGTGAAAAAAAGATGAACTATATCTGGGGACTTTTAGGGTGTTTGGCCATTTTATTCATTGCGTTTTTGCTTTCTGAGAATAAAAAGAAAATCAACTACAGAATAGTTATTATCGGGACTCTTCTGCAGCTCCTATTTGGATTTATTGTATTGAAATCTGAAACCGGCCGCTTGATTCTCGAGAAAATTTCTGGCGGGGTACGCAATATCATCCATTACGGAAATGAAGGTTTGGCCTTTGTTTTTGGCAGCCTTGCTGATGCTTCTCAGCCAACCGGTTTTATTTTCGGCGTCAGGGTTGCGGCTATGGCAATCTTTGTAACAGCACTAATCGCCGTACTGTATCATTACGGAATCATGCAATTTTTCGTCCGCATCATCGGCGGAGGGCTTGCAAAAATTCTTGGTACAAGCCGTGCAGAATCCCTGACGGCTGCATCCAACATCTTCCTTGGACTCCAGGAAGCTCCCGTCATCATCAAGCCATATATCAAAACTCTGACTAAATCAGAAATTTTTGCTGTTATGGTAGGGGGACTTGCCTCTGTGGCGGGCGGAACATTGCTTGCGTATGCCGCACTGGGCATTCCGATCAACTATTTGCTGTCGGCAAGCTTCATGGCAGCACCAGCCGGGCTTGTTTTTGCAAAAATACTCATCCCTGAAACGGAAGTTCCGGTTACCTCTACTGCAAGTGGTGTAGAAGTCGAAGAAGAAGGAAAAGGCATTGAAAAACGCAGCGTCATTGATGTCATCACGAGAGGGGCGATGGACGGAATGAAAATGGCCACTCTCATCATCGCCATGCTCGTTGCCTTTATTTCCATCCTGGCCCTGGTCAACGGAATTCTGGGCGGAATCGGCGGGTGGTTTGGTTTCAAAGACCTTTCCCTCCAGTTGCTGTTCGGCTATATTTTTGCCCCGCTTGCGTTCATTATGGGTGTTCCATGGCATGAAGCCATGCAGGCAGGTAATTTGCTTGGACAAAAAGTCATCTTGAATGAAATGGTTGCATTCACTTCATTCCAGCCAATGATGGAAAACTTGTCCGATAAAACGGTTGCCATCATGACATTCGCTCTTTGCGGTTTCGCCAATATTGGTTCACTTGGAATTCTGATAGGCGGAATGACTGCTTTTGCCGAGAATCAGCGTGCTGTTGTTGCAAAGCTTGGTTTGAAAGCAGTTCTGGCCGGGACGCTCGCCAATTTGATGAGCGGTGCCATTGCAGGTATGTTCATGTAATGAAACAAGGGGAAGACCTAATATGGTTTTCCCCTTTTTATATATGGAAACGATTTTATTTTATACATGAGAATATCTTCCAACAGACATGCAATATGTTATAATAGTACGATAAAAGACATTGTGTATGGGGGAAGGTAAATGTCCAAAAAAGATATTATGGGATGGATAAAGTCAATTGTCATTGCTATTGGTATTGCCATTATTGTCCGTACTTTTTTGTTTTCACCCTATATCGTGGAAGGCATCTCCATGGAGCCGACCCTGCATAATCATGAGCGCCTCTTTGTCAATATAGCGGCCATTAAGATGGGGGAAGTCAAGAGAGGCGATATCGTCATCATCAAAGGTGAGAATTTAAATTATGTCAAGCGGGTCATCGGCTTGCCCGGTGATGTCATTGAAATGAGAAACGATCATTTGATTGTAAATGGGATCACCTTACAAGAACCTTACCTTGCTGAAAACAAGAAAGCAGCTGACTCGAAAGGTTGGCCGCTGACAGAAGATTTCGGTCCGCTCACTGTCCCTTCCGGGGAATACTTCGTCATGGGGGATAACCGCCAGAGAAGCATGGACAGCCGTAACGGCCTCGGCCTTATCAAAGAAGAAAGCCTGATAGGAAAAAGCGAATTTGTCATCTTTCCGCTAAAGAAGGCTCGGGCCACGGATTGATTGAAAAAAGCAGGTGGTGTGGAAATTTCCCCCCCTGCTTTTTTATTTTCCTTTTTTATGCTCTATAAAGTGATACACGGCACCTGCCATACCTGCATGGTTCGAAAGTTTTGCCAGCACCAGCTCTGTATTCTCCTGAAAAGAAGGGAGAAGGTATTTGGCTGTCTCCTTTTTGATTTCTTGCAGAAAGCGGTCACCGCGAGCCGATATGCCTCCGCCAATTATCACTTTTTCGGGGTTGAAAATATAAACCAAATTGGCTATGCCTATGGCAAGGTGCCGAAAGAAGGTTTGCACGGCCGGCTTGATCTCCTCATCACCGTCATCATAAAGATCAAATACCGCCCTGCCCGTCCACTCTCCATCTTTCTTGCATGTCTTGGCCAGATCAATCAGCCCTGACATGGAGGCGACTTTTTCAAAAGGCTTTCCCTCCACGATCATATAGCCCCACTCCCCTGCACTGAATGTGTGGCCAGAGTAGAGGCGGCCATCTATCACAATGGCTCCGCCTATCCCAGTTCCAATGGTTAAGGCGATGAAGCTTCTTACCCCATGATTCCCAAGCCATTGTTCTCCGAGGGCAGCACAATCGACATCATTCCTCACTTCAACAGGCAAGCCAAGCGCCTGTTCCACAAGTTTCTTGATCTTGGTCCCTTTATAGCCCGGAATGGTATCTCCTGCGCCCACAACTGTTCCTGTATGGTAATCGACCTGGCCGGCTGTGCTGATGCCCACACCTTCCACCCGGTAATCTTCCATCAGCACTTTCCCCGCCTCAATCACTTTCTGGAGGATGGCTTGTCCCCCGAGGAACGCTTCCGTATCCATCTTGTAATGAGCAAGAATCGAACCATTTTCATCTACTATTCCGTACTTAATTTGGGTTCCCCCAATATCAAAAGCCATGTATCTCCTCACAAGCTCACCTGCCAGAAAAATGCTTCCATATTTATTTTCCGTTCCCTATTCCTTCATTACATCCGCAAAGGTTTTGGCAATCTGCTGCGGCCTTGTAATGGCTCCGCCTACAACGATGGCAAAAGCTCCAAGCTTGATCATTTTTCTTGCCTGCTCCGGGGTGTGGATCCTTCCCTCTGCAATGACGGGTACCGGCACACTCCCTGCAAGTTGCGCAATCAGGCTGAAATCCGGGCCATCCTGCTTTGGACTGTCTTCAGTGTAACCCGAAAGAGTGGTGGAAACCATGTCTGCTCCGCATGAAATAGCGTATGCTGCATCATCAGGAGTTGCAATGTCTCCCATGACGAGTGCATCACTATGTTCACGAATGTACCGGACCAGATCCTCCAGCTTTTCATTCCCTGGTCTTGGCCGGATGGTTGCATCAAGCGCTATGACCTCGGGAGAAACAGCGAGCAGTTCTTCCACTTCTTTTTTGGTTGCAGTGATGTACACTTTACTATCCGGATAATCTCTTTTGACCAATCCGATGACGGGGAGTCCGGTTTTCTCTTTTATGGCTGCCACATCGGAAGCCGAGTTGCTTCTAATCGCTCTTGCTCCGCCTGCCTTGGCTGCCAGGGCCATTTTGGCCATCGTCTCGGAGCCATGCAATGGCTCATGTTCCAATGCCTGGCATGAAACAATCAATTGTTTATGTATGGCAGTAAAAAAAGGATGCTGCTCCATGAGTCGAGTTCCTCCTATTGTCCTTAATTACGGTTGGTCCGCCAATTACTTTCAGGAGTCCGCGCCATCATCCGACAGTCTCATACGGTTGGCGCGTTCCATCCACTCAACGATGGCCTTTGTTTCCTCCAATGAAACAATGGGTTCTCGGGTCTTGAAGAAGACGAGTATCTGCTCAAGCAGGCTGGCGTAATACGGCTTCGGCTCCTTCCAGATTTCAATGCTCTTCGTATCGGATGCTGTCTGCATGACTAATCCAAAACGGCTGTGCGGACGCAGATCTCCCATAACCGTGGCGCTGCGTCCTCCCGTAAAATGAAAATGACAACTCTCAAAGTTCCCGTTACGCGATATTTCAATGTCAGCAGCCGCTGTCCCCATCACTGCCGCCACCATCTCAAACAGATGGACACCATACCAAAAATAGCCTGGAACTCCTTCTTGCATGGGAAGCGGCCCATACACATACAATGACTCCACCGGTTCATTCAATTCCTCCAGGGCCTTCGTCAGACCATCGGAAAATCTTAGTGAAGATGAACTCATGAGAGGCAAAGAATGCATACTGGCAATGGACTGCATTTCCGATACGTCCTCCGTATTCAATGCAATGGGTTTATCTACAAATAGCGGTATGCCATATGGTGCAAGTTTTTTGACCCACTCCAAATGGCTCGATCCGTCCACAGCAGTCAAAAGAATTCCGTCTAGATCCCGGCAAAACTCATCCAGATCTTCTGTCAATTCAACTTCATGCTGTTCGCTCACTGTTTGGGTGAAGTGCCCGATTCGGTCTGCACTGATGGGCAAATCCGGAGAGAAAAACGGAATTGCTTTCACCATCCGTGCCCCTTTAATATGCCAGGGATCTCCTGCGTCGTTGAGCAGACGGCTGAAGATGGCACAATGCGACGTATCCAACCCTATCATACCTACTCGCATTTCAACTCTCCTCCTCCCTTAAATCAAGACGGAAAACTTGTCTTGGCCTTCCGCGTGAAGATAGCTTTTCAGTTCCGATAATGTGAATGATATTTGCATCAAGCCAGCTTAAGATGATCCGGTGGGCACTTCGCGGCGTGACGCCCAATAGCTGGGAAAGCTCATAAGCCGTAAATTCATTTGCCTTTTTCCTGCGGACCAATCCAATCATCTTCATCAAATGGGCTGCATTCATCCCGGCTTTCTCCGCTTTCTCGAGCATGCGCCGGTCGGTCACCTTCAGCGGGTACGTAACAGGCGGAGCGACTTCTACAGGGCCGAACACCGTCCTGTCTTCCCTTACAATAAAGCAGGCAGGCTCCCCGTGTTCGCGCGCCTGAAACAGGGCCATCCTCGCGTGTGTTCCCGCTTCTATCGCGCTTCGCCCAAAGCCGACACCCATGGATATGCGCAAATGAAGCTTGCGTTTTACTTCTCCCAAAATGGGCATATTTTTATATCCTTCCGTTACCCGTTCAAAGGTGCCCCTGTTTGTAATGAACATATATTCACTTTCACTGACAGCCGTTAAATAACCCTCAAGCTGTTCGGCATAATCCAAAAGCAGGCGGTATAGCTGTACGTTCCTTTTTTGAACCTGATGCTCCGATGCCAGCTCGCTCACAAAATGGGAACCGCTCTCCGTCTGGATCCGGCCAAACACAATTTGTGATTCACGCTGCTTCCTCTGTGAGGTTGCCAATAGCAGTCTTTCAAGTGCCACGGTGATATCCTCCGCTGTAGGCCGGAGCCATACCGCCGGAATACCTTTCGCCTCCAGCCGTTCGGATACAATTTTCATGCTGGTGACTGCTCCGCTGACCTTGTTGTTCCGAAAATGTTGCTCGTGGAAATGTTCAATGCTTTCTGCGTGCTCAAGAACCGATTTTTCCTCAAAGATGCTATAGGCAAAATCCTCATTCAATTCCATCCGCACACGCTCGACATAGGCTGGGGCTATTCCGTCAAAACTGATGGAGGTAAAGGGCCTTTTCATCCTCAGCTTGTATAATGCCTGATATAATCCCGTCCCTTTCAGCGGTATGTAGGCTGCGGGTATTCCCTGGGGAAGGACAGGCTTAGCCACCATAAACGGAAGCTGGCCCGAAAACAGCAGTGCGTCCACACTGTCGGCCAGTTCTTCCGTAAACGCAGCGGCATCCTCCAATTCATCAGACAGCCTGAGCACTGGGACTATGGAAGGGAACATCTCCAAACAATTTTCCATCGGCTCCCGCATCCACACAGGGCCAATCACTCCAAGACGCACTCCGTTTTCCAATCCGCTCAGCTCCTTGCCGTTAAAACAGCCCGGACGTCCGTGTCCGGGCATTTACTATTATTTTACCTTATATCCATCCAAAAAGTTTCCTACAAATTCATCATCGCTCAATTCGGGGTACATGCGGTAAATCCGGTCAATTTCCTCTGACTGCCCAGGTGAAAGCACTTCATGATCGGAAAGGCACCAGTTTCCTTTCAACAGGCCCTGTCGGGCGAGCACCTCATTGATCCCCGCTATACATCCTTTGAACTGGTTGGCAGCATCAAAGAAAACGGCGTTTGTATCGGTTACGGATTGGGCTAGGGTGAGCCACTTCTCCTCCACGGTTCCGCTGCTCCTCACTTCTTTCAGCTGTTCAAACAAATCCACCGCTTTATTTGTCCAAACCGCCCAATGCCCAAGCAGTCCCCCCACGATTTGCTTGGATACTTTTTTTCCATCCATTTGGAAGGAATATGATGTCAGCAGATCCAGAACGATATTGTCATCATTTCCGGTGTAGAGGGCAATGTCATCCCTGCGTGACGACTCACATACGGCACGCACAACATCGAGCGTCTGGTAGCGGTTGAAAGGCGCCATTTTAATAGCCGCAACTTGCTCAATCTCGGCGAACTCTTTCCAGAAGTTAAAAGAAAAGACACGGCCCCCGACTGAAGGCTGTAAGTAAAATCCGAAAACCGGCATGATTTCCGCGACCTTTCTCGTTCGTTCAAGCAGCTCTTCTTCCGAATAATCCCCAAGGCCCCCGTTACTCAGAAGGACTAGATCATATCCTAGGGACTTCGCCAGCTCCGCTTCCTTAAGTGCCTGTGCGGTTGGTCCGCACACACCGGCTATTTTTAAAAATGGACGGTCCAGATTGGCTTTTTCGATCTCTTCAGCAGCCATTCTCAGCACCGGCTCCAACAGCTGGTGCTCCGGGTCCCTAATTTCAAACTGGGTCGTATGGACACCTACAGCGATGCCGCCGGCACCCGATTGAATATAGTAGTTTGTCAGTCTTCGCTGAGCAGCTTCATCCAGTTCCTTATTCTCGGTCAATGCAAGCGGGTGTGCCGGAATGACAGTCCCTTCGTGCAGAAATTCCTTTAATGTTGGCGACAACATGCTTAGAAAGCCCCCTTTCTTTCCTGGAAGTGGGTAGGCTTGTTGATGGTTGCCCCGTCATTTTGCACCCATTCAGCCGTCCAATCAATCATTTGATTAATAGAAATACGCGGATAGCCAAACAGGCGATGCGCTTTTCCTGAATTATTCAGCAAAGCTGTCTGCTGCTCCGTTCCCGTGAATACCGGTTCCTTTTCAAGCAATCTGCCAAACTCATTCGCGATCCATCGGACAGGCAGCATTTCGGGCCCTGTTACATTGAGGATGGTTGGCGGTACGTCCGCAATAAGGAGTGACCGGATAGCATATTCATTCGCGTCTCCCTGCCAAATGACATTTACATGGCCCATGGAAAGGTCGATTTCACGCCCTTCTTGAACGGCACGGGCGATCTCAAGCAATACACCGTAACGCATATCAATCGCATAGTTCAAACGGAAGATCGTAAGAGGCGTTTGGTCCCGATGGGAAAAGTATGTAAATACGCGTTCCCTCCCAAGTGAGGATTGGCCATATTCTCCTACCGGATTGACCGGGTGGCTTTCGTCGCAACCCCCTTGCGCAATGGGAACGAGCGGATACACATTTCCGGTTGAGAAAGCGACAATGTTGGATTGCTTGAAATGCTCGGCCACCCTGCCCGGCAAATAGGCATTCATGGCCCAGGTGAAATGTTCGTTCCCCGTTGTCCCAAACTTATTTCCAGCCATATAGATGATATTCTTTTCGCGTGGAATTCTTTGAAGATCTTCCTCATTCAACAGGTCCGCTGCGATTGTTTCGATTCCCGCTTCCTCCAGTTCCTCCCGAAGAGTTCCTGTTGAAAATCTGGAAACCCCAATTACCTTTTTCTCCACCCCTGCGGCATCAATTGCCCGCTTCGCCATTTTGGCAAGTGTTGGCCCCATTTTTCCTCCCACACCCAAAATCAGAATATTGCCTTCCATTTTCCTAATGTCTTCTACCAGTGCATCCGATGGCTGTGTCATAATTTCTTCGAGCTGTTCGATTGTTTTCATTGTTATGTCTCCTTAAAAGAATATGTTTTTAAGATTATTGAAAGCGAGATAAAGCAAAACCAGCAATCCCAAAATACCAATTGTGTTTTTCCAGGTTGTATTTTTTAATGAGCCCATAATTTTCCGGTCGTTTGCAATGACCAGGATGGCAATGGCGATGCCGGGTACGATGACGATCGTAATGGCCTGCGCAAAAACGATCAAATTTACAGGTGCTTTTCCAAAGATGACTCCTATAGCCGATCCAAAGACCATGACAAGTATGATCAAGGACCGGACGGACATTTTGGACAGCTTGCTGCCGAGTCCAAGCCCGTCGGAAAGCATGGCCCCTCCAATGGTGGCATTTCCCATCAGCGAAGAAAATGAAGCTCCAAAGAGACCAAGCATGAAGATCATGGTTGACCATGACCCAAACAGCGGCTCCAGGGCGAGCCCCATCTCGGAAGCGTCATTCACGACCAGCCCTTTTGGCTTTAAAATGGCGGATGCCGCAATCATGATCAAAAAGGAGATGAACCCGAGTATAAAAATTCCTAAATATGAATCTCGTACTCCTGATTCAGCCTCTGAAAGAGTCCATCCTTTTTCTTTCACTAAATAAGATTGATAGATGGCCCCTACGATGGAGAATGTGGTGGCAAACATAGCGATGACCAGACCCATGCTCCCTGAAGGCAATGCTGGAACAAAACCTGAAAAAATGGAGGAAATGGTCGGTTTAATGAGAATGACCGTGATCATAAAAGACAAAAGCATAACCAAAACCAGGACCAGCATCATTTTCTCCAAAATGGCGTAAAACTGCTTTGTAAACAGAAGGCCAGCCCCAATGAGAGTCATCACCACAATCCAGACGGAAGAATTCATCCCGGTCATGGTTGAGACTGCTATCCCGGTGCCAATGGCATTACCCGCCTGAAAAGAAGAGGTTACCAGAAAAGCACCCAATCCTATTAACAGCCCTGCCCATCTACCCCATCGATCTTTAACGACTTGAATGAAACTTGCATTTGCCGCCAGTCCAATCCGCGTACTCATTTCCGTAAACACCATCATGAACAGGACTGCGATTACAAGTGCCCAGACCAGTTGTGTGCCATGGATGGCACCAATTTTCAGGGACAGCGTAATACTTCCCGGGCCCAAGACCAAAGCTGATGTAATAAATGCAGGGCCTAAATTGCGAATGACCCCTCTCTTTCTCCCCTTGATTTCTAGAGAAGCGGTCTTTGTCTCCAAGCTCATTTGCCCACCCCCAATTAGAAAATATTCAGTCAACTCATTATTATCATAATATGTAAATTGAATTTAGGACATGTCTTTAATTAGTCTTTAAATAGAAAAAACGGACGTACCCCACTACGTCCGTTTTTCAGCCTATTTTCTTTTCCTGTTCTTTTTGATTTTGTAATGGATTGTACTCGGGTCCTTCACGACCTGAAACCCTTCTTCCGCCAGAAGCAGCAAGGATCCATTCTCCTTTGCCCTTTGTTCCATTATCGATTTGTAGGACAAGGCATGATGATATTTTCGTATAAAGCGCCTAAAGCTCATTTCCAATTCTATACTGTGTCCATGCTTCATCGTTACTTTGACAGTCCGGCGGCCAACTGCTTCGAAATCTATAATATGTTCGATGTTGAGCCAGACGCAGTCATTTTTCTTAGGGGAAGAACAAGGAAACCAATACATGCCCAGGATTCCGCTTATCTTTACTGGCGGCATATCAATATTGCCAAGCGCCTTACGTGCAGCAGCCAGTGCCCCTTTCAGGCAATGCCCATAGTAAGCCGTGCTGAAATCAATCAATTCTAACGGCTTCTTTTCAACCAAAAAGCTCTCCGTCCCCTCGAAAACGCGGGAATATAAGCATCCATTTTCGCTGTAATGAGGAAGGATCATTCCGGTCTCTCGCTTTATGATATACTGTTTCTTCACTTCCATTACCCCTCACCCCTTCTCTTAAATGTAAGAAAACAGCGATAAGGATATGGATTTGCCACCTGTATATGCCATCATTCCGATGCGGACGCCTGCAATCAAATTGGGCGGAACTACATGTTCAAGTTGAGTTGTTTATCAGCGGGGTGCCGGTGAATGAGGGATTGGCCGGATGTGCTTCTGATGCGGTGATGAAAAGGTGATGGTCGAGGCATAAACCGTGCAGCCTTGATCAACTGTCATTTGTTCTGATTTATTCAGCTCCCTTCTTGCCTTTCATTATATCATTTTAACAATTTTTGTCTAATTATTTATAATTTTCTAATTTTTACATAAAAAAGAGAGCCGGGTTACACCCCCGCTCTCTCGCATTTCAATTATAGTGCACCTTCCATGCTTTCAATCATGGCTTCCAATGATTGCAGCCCACCGCCTGAAAGATACCAATAACCGGCATCCAAATAGATGATCTTGCCCTCTTTATAGGCGTTTGTCTTTTTCACCAATTCGTTTTCAACTGCCGCTTTGACAGACGCGTTGCTGTCTAAAGCCGCATCTCGGTCGATGACAAAAAGGATGTCCGGATTGGTTTTCAAGATATATTCAAACGTAATATTTTGACCATGTGTAGATTCTTCGATATTCTCATCCGCCGCTTTAAAACCAAATACATCATGGATCAGACCGAAACGGGATGATGGTCCATATGCACTTACTTTTCCTTCACTCCCCAAAACAACAAGGGCTTTTTGGTCTATGCCTTCTGTTTTGCTCTTTACATCAGCAATGCGGCCATCCACTTCTTCAAGCTTTGTTTTCATTTCGGATTCCTTGCCGTAAATCTCAGCGATCGTATTCATGTTCTTTTTAAAGGAGTCCATATAATTTGAATAATCGATTCCTACAAAAACGGTTGGAGCAATTTTCGCAAATTCCTCATACATTTCCGCCTGACGGCCAGAGATGAAAATCACATCCGGCTTCAGCTCATGAATGGCTTCAAAATCGGGTTCTTTCAAACTTCCTACGTTCGTATATTCTTTTCCGGCATACTTTTCAAGGTATTTTGGAACATTGGCTTGGGGAACACCCGTCACTTCTATACCCAGTTCATCCAATGTATCCAGGACACCGAAATCAAAGACAACGGTCTTTTCAGGGTTTTTCTTTACCGTCGCCTTGCCATATTCATGTTCAATCGTAATCTCTTCGGCTTTCTCGTTGGAAGAACCTGTTTTTTGTTCCTCAGCATCCTTTTGTCCGCAAGCTGCCATAACCAGCATGAGGGCAGAAATCAAAACTAGCAAGCTCCATTTTTTCATGAGTTATAATCTCCTTTTTCCTTATGAGTTAAAATATACGCAAATCCGGCAATTGGCCAGCTGCTTAATGGGAATATCCATATCATAGATCTCTTTGAGCGACTCGGACTGAATAATGTCTTCCGTCGGCCCTTCTTTTACAATCTTTCCGTTCTTTAAGGCTACGATCCGGTCTGAGTAGACGGATGCAAAGTTGATATCATGCAAGACGATGACAACCGTTTTCCCCAGTTCATCCACCAGACGGCGCAAAATTTTCATAATCTGGACGGAGTGCTTCATATCAAGGTTGTTCAGAGGCTCATCAAGCAAAATGTAGTCCGTATCCTGGGCAATTACCATCGCTATGAAGGCACGCTGGCGCTGTCCGCCTGACAATTCATCCAGGTAGGAATCCTGCATATCGGTCAGGCCCATATAATCCAGGGACTTATCGACCATCTTCTCGTCGATCTCCGTGAGCCGTCCTTTTGAATATGGAAAGCGGCCGAATGAAACGAGTTCCCGGATGGTGAGACGGACATTCATATAATTGGACTGTTTCAAGATCGACACGCGTTTTGAAAATTCATTGGACTTCATTTTTTTGGCATCCGAGCGGTCTACCAATACCTCCCCTGTATCGGCATCGAGCAGGCGGCTGACCATGGAAAGCAGCGTGGACTTCCCTGCCCCGTTCGGACCAATAAAGGAAGTGATTTTTCCCCGTTCAATATCCACCGTGACATCCTCGACCACCCGTTTCTTGCCGTAAAACTTGGATAATCCGCGTACCTGGATCATGAAGATCGACTCTCCTTCAACAGTAAGTAGATAAAGTAAATTCCGCCAACAAAGTTGATGATGACACTTAATGTGGTGGAGAACGTGAAGATCCGTTCCACCACCCACTGGCCCCCGACTAGGGCAACGACACTCATGACAATGGCACCTGTAATAAGGACGCCATGTTTATAGGTTTTGAAAAATTGATACGATAAGTTGGCCACAATCAGTCCGAAAAAGGTGATGGGCCCCACAAGGGCTGTTGAAACGGCAATCAGAACGGCGGACAAAACGAGCATCTGCTTGACGATCTTGTCATACGGCACACCCAGATTGATGGCGGTGTCCCTTCCCAGGGACAAAACATCCAGGTAAGGGATGGAGCGCCACCCAATCACGATGGCGGCCGTTATGAGAATGAGAGACAACCAGACAAGATCTCCGTTTACATTATTGAAGCTTGCAAACATCTTGTCTTGGACTATCTGAAACTCATTCGGATCGATCAGCACCTGCAAAAAGGTCGAGATACTCTGAAAAAAGGTGCCTACGATAATTCCGATCAGCAGCAGAAAGTAGATGGGCTGCTGCCCTCTTTTAAATAAAAAGCGGTAGAGCATCAGGGCAAAAACCACCATGGCACCCACAGACAGGATAAAGTTCACCTGTTTATTGACCACTGTGATGTGATCCGAACCCAAGAAGAAAATGATGAACGTCTGGATGAGCAAGTACAGGGAATCCAGCCCCATGATGCTTGGCGTCAAAATCCGGTTATGGGTTATGGTCTGAAATACCACCGTCGCATAAGCAATGGCTGCTCCTGTCAGCAGCATGGCCAACACTTTAATGCCTCTTCTCGGAAGAGCATAGTCAAAGCTGCCATTTAAATCATGAAATAAGTACAATGAGCAGAACCCCGCAGCGACCAGCGCGAGAATTCCGATTTTAAATGAATTACGCATAGGCTTTCCTCCTGAACAGCAGATAGAGGAAAATGCCGCTTCCGATGACTCCCACCATCAAACTGATGGAAATCTCGTAAGGATAAATAAGGACACGGCCCAAAATGTCGCACACCAGGAGAAAAACAGCTCCGAGCAAAGCTGTATGCGGCAATGTTTTTTGCAAATGGTCGCCTTTGAAGATGGATATGATATTTGGAATGATCAAGCCAAGGAATGGGATCATCCCCACCGTCAGCACCACTGTTGCAGTGATCAGCGCAACGAGGATCAGCCCGAGGTTGACCACCCGTTTGTAGGAAAGGCCAAGATTTTTTGAGAAGTCCTCACCCATTCCTGCAACGGTGAAACGGTTGGCGTACAGATATGCGATAACCAGAATCGGAATACTGATGTACAAAAGTTCGTAGCGCCCTTTCATGATCATTGAGAAATCTCCCTGCAGCCAGGCAGACATATTCTGGATGACATCCGCCCTGTAGGCAAAAAACGTTGTTAAGGAAGAAAGAATATTCCCGAACATCAGCCCCACGAGCGGAATGAAGATGGCGTCCTTGAACTTGATCCGATCTAAGATCTGCATGAACAGCAAGGTTCCCGCAAGTGCGAATACGAAGGCGACAAGCATTTTCTCCAGCATGGAAGCATTTGCAAACAACAGCATGGAAACAAGAATGCCAAGTCTGGTCGCATCCAATGTTCCGGCCGTGGTGGGCGAAACAAATTTATTGCGGCTGAGCTGCTGCATGATTAATCCGGCAATGCTCATCCCGGCACCTGCAAGGATGATGGCTACGAGCCTCGGAACCCGGCTGACGAGAAAAATCTGCGTTTCTTCCGATTGAACAT
>DATBUB010000317.1:0-7413 GCA_036516555.1 Bacillaceae bacterium | reverse complement strand
CACGTGCTTCGGAAGGATAAAAGATGGCTTTGAGCCATAAAGTACTGGTTCCATGAAATTCTCTCCATGCTCGTTCCCCCTTTTTCTGTTTTCTCCAGTTTATCGGCATTTTACAGGCCGAGTCAACAGAGGATTCGACATCTCATCTCACTGTTATATCGTTCTGCAGCTTTTCAAAGGTCTTTTCTCCAATCCCCGAAACCTCCTTAAGCTCTTCAATGTCTTTGAATGGTCCATTCTGTTCACGATAATCAAGGATTGCTTTTGCCTTGGCTGGACCGATTCCCGGCAAGTTCTCCAATTCCGCTGCATCCGCCTTGTTCAGATTTATTTTTCCATCCGCTTCCTGTCCGTCCATAACGAGAGGCATTGGATGCATATCAAGTTCTCCGATCTTGGGGATATAAATCACCATTTCATCATGGACCTTAAGCGCAAAATTGATCTGGTTTCGATCTGCAGTATCCAGAAGTCCCCCCGATTGCTCAATGACATCAAAAACACGGTCCCCCTCATTTGCTTCATACAAGCCAGGTTTTTTTACTTCTCCCTTTATATCCACATAAACAGCAGACGGACTCTCAGTATCGGTTTCCGGAGTCTCTTCCCCTGCCACTTCCCTTTCCATCGGAAGGGTGGCAAGGCTTTCGTCAGCCTGCTTTTCGTTCCGCTCACTGATGAACAGGAAGCCGCCGATCAAAACAACGAGACTGCCGATCAGCAGCGATTTATATTTTTCAATCCATACAACCAAGAAACAGCCACCTCACTATGCAAGAATATTTTTGTGTAATGCGCATACATTGTTAGGAGTATGAAGCCTGAGGGGGGAAACGCATGAAAGTCGGCATCATTGGGACCGGAAATATGGGGACAATTCTCACTGAAGCCCTGCTGGACGGGAAAGCCGTTTGTCCTTCAGATATGATTGTGACGAATCGGACAAAATCAAAAGCATACTTGCTTACACATAATTACCCCGGTGCAAAAGTGGCGGATAGCCCTGCGGATGTCATCAAACAGGCAGAGCTTATTTTTATTTGCGTAAAACCGCTTGATATGTTTCCCATCCTGAACGAAAACAAAGAATTGCTGACAAAAGATAAGTGCCTTGTTTCCATTACAAGCCCTATTAAAGTCAGCTGGCTGGAGGAAGTCCTAGAATGCGTCTGTGCTAGGGTGATACCAAGCATTACAAACAGGGCCTTGGCAGGGGTATCGCTTTTGACCTTCGGGGAAAGGGATGACGGAAACTGGAGAAAAAAACTGACCGAATTATTTTCGCATATTTCTGTGCCGCTTGAGATCAGTGAAGCGATTACAAGGGTCTCATCTGACATTGTGAGCTGCGGGCCGGCTTTTTTCAGTTTTTTGGCAAGAGGGTTTATCGAGGCGGCAGTAGAGGAAACAAACATCAATAGGGAAACGGCTACAATGCTCACTGAAGAAATGCTCATCGGTTTGGGGGAACTTCTGAAAAGAGGGTATTACACCCTTCCGACTTTGGAGGAGAAGGTCTGTGTCAAAGGGGGAATAACAGGAGAAGGCATCAAGGTGCTCGAGCAGGAAATGGGGGAGATGTTCCATAAACTGTATCGTGCCACCCATGCAAAGTTTGGAGCGGAATCAGCCCTTATTGAAGCTGATTTTAAGCGCTGATTCTATTCTTCTCCATGTAAGGCGAAAAATCCTGCTTTTAAGGCAGGATTTTTTGCGTGAAAGGCCTCATGATACCTTTCTCTTTTCTTTGTTGATTTTACACGTGAAAAATATCCGGCTGGAATCGGCATCAGGAGGATTATCTGTGAAATCAGCCGTTACTTCAAGAATGGTGAAGCCTGCTTCTATCAGCATCTGTTCATACTCGGGAAGAGGATACGTCCTTTGTTGGTGAAGCTCGTCGAACCGTTCATATAAACCGGTTATTTCATCCTGTACAAAAAAGGACAGCTCATGCTCGACGGAGAATGGGCTTTCACCCGGGAAGGAGTTCCAAATGTAGGATATGTCCTCATCATTCAATGTAAAAGTCTTGTTCGCAAACTCTTCTTCTATTTGGCGGACGGAATGTACATCAAACAAAAAAAGGCCATTACTGTCCAAATGCCGATGGATTCGGCTGAAAGTTTCCCTGACTTCATCCTCTGAACCCAAATAATTCAGGGAGTCACAAAAGACGGCTGCCAAATCAAACTTCCCTAGCCCTTCCAACTCTCTCATGTCCTGAAGGAAAAAGGAGACATCCGCTTTTTCGCGATCAGCTTTCTCACGAGCGGCCATCAGCATATCTTCCGATAAATCGACCCCCACAACGGAAAAACCCTCACCTGCCAGCATGACGGAAAGTTCACCTGTTCCGCAAGCCAAATCGAGGACCCGGCTGCCTTCAACAAGATACTTTTTTTTCTGCCCGATCAGAAAAGCCAGCCACTTTTCATAGGAGACATCCTCCATGAGGCGGTCGTAGACATAGGCGAATTTCCCATAATTCAAGGCGCCAGTTCCCCCTGGATATCCTCAAGCGGGGCATCTCCCCACAGTCTTTCCAGGTTATAATAGCTTCTCTCATCACGATGGAATACGTGAGCTATAAGATCGCCCATATCCACCAGGATCCATTTGGCCTCATCGAATCCTTCAAGTTTTTTTACATCTATTCCATTCGCTTCCGCCTGTTCTTTCAGCTCCCTTGCTATGGCTTGGACCTGTTTATCTGAATTGCCATGGCAGATCATGAAATAATCTGCAATCAGCGATATTCCTTCCATATTCAAGACCATGATATCTTCGGCCCTTTTATCGTCTGCAGCTTTCACTGCCATCTTAACAAGTTCTTTTGAGTTCAATATGGGCTTCCTCCCTTATTTCATGCACAAATCATTGTATGCTTCAAATGTATCCGGAAAAATCGCGCTGTTTTTCTCGGCCAGAAACCGGATGGTGTTTGAAAGAGCCTGCCTCAAGGCTGAATCCAGATCTGCCTTTGCCAGTTCCCTAACTTCCTCGACACCCGGAAAATGCCTTCCGGGTTCAATATAATCGGCAAGATACACCACTTTTTCCAGCAATGGCATATTAGCCCGCCCTGTCGTATGGTACCGGATCGCGTTCAAGATCTCTTCATCAAGAATCCCGGCATCCCTCTTGACCAAAAAGACGGCTGCAGGGCCATGCCAGAGCTCTGCATGATAATCAAGCAGCCTGGGATCCATCTCTTCGCTGATGATGATGCTGCGGAGTTCTGCAACAGGAAGTGTTTTGGCATAATCATGGAATATCGCCGCAAGCTCCGCTTTTTTTGCGTCAGCACCATATTTGCCTGCCAGCTGCACAGCTGTATCCACCACCCCGAGAGTGTGTTGAAAACGAGGGCCGGCAATTTGCTTTTCCACCATTTCAAGAGCTGTTTTGCGATCCATATAATCCATTCTCCTTAATATAATCTTCGACAGGCTCAGGAAGCCAATATTTGATGGTCCTTCCCGTTTTCACCCTGTCCCTGATCATGGTGGAGGAAAGCTCCATCATAGGCACTTCAGCCCGTATGATCGGGTAAAGGCTTTTTGTCTTAAAATGCGGCCTGTTTACACCAACAAACCGGACAAGACCCACAAGCTCATCTATCTTATGCCATTTAGGCAGGTATTCCACCATATCGGCACCGATGATGAAATAATATTCTTGTTCCGGATTCCTTTCAGTCAGCATTTTCATTGTTTCAAACGTGTAGGAACGCCCTTCCCGCTCAAGCTCTATCGGCTCTATCAAAAATCTGTCGTTGCCTTCCACTGCAAGCTCCAGCATCCTCAATCTGTCCGAAGAGGTTGTACCCGACACGTTCTCCTTATGGGGAGGCACGTTGTTTGGCATAAATTTGACATGATCGAGCTCCAATTGATGCAACACTTCATTTGCAATCACCAGATGGCCAAAATGCGGAGGATCGAATGTCCCTCCCAAAATTCCTACTTTTCTTTTCATCATGACCTCCTGCCGTTACGGAAGCTTGATTGCTTTATGTTCTTTCGACTCTTTATAGAGAATGATGATTTTCCCGATGACCTGTACAAGCTCAGCCTTTGTCCCTTCAACAAGGGTTTCTGCCACCGTATCTTTATCTTCCTCGCAGTTTTGCAAAATGCTTATCTTGATCAGCTCCCGCGCTTCAAGGGCTTCATTCACCTGCTTGATCATGTTTTCATTTACTCCGCCTTTTCCCACCTGGAAAATTGGATCGAGATGGTGGGCCTGGGAACGGAGGTAGCGCTTTTGTTTTCCTGTCAGCATAACTGGCCTCCCAATTGTTCTAGTACTGTTTTCTTCATTCGCTGTATATCCGGCTTTATGCCTGTCCATAGTTCGAAAGCAAGAGCGCCTTGCCCTACAAACATGCCAAGCCCATTTTGTGTTTTTGCACCCTTTATTCTCGCCGTTTTCAAAAACTCTGTTTCCCCCGGATTATAAATGATGTCGGAAACAAAAGTCCCCTTCGCCAAATTCATAAGGGAAATGGGAGTATTTTCAACGTTGGGATACATCCCGATCGGAGTGGTTTGGACGATCAGTGAATAGTCGCCCAAAATTTCCTCGGCCTCCTGAAGGGAGATGGCCTTCGATTTGTTTTCAAAGGGGCAATGTCCAATCAGGTCACGTGCCTTATCCACGGACCTGTTGCATATGTCCACATGGGCCATACCTGCTGAGACGAGAGTGAAATAGATGGCTTTCGAGGCACCTCCCGCGCCTATGACAAGGGCTTTTTCCCCTGAAAGTTCTGTTTTCCAATCTTCCATAAGAGAATGGAGGTAGCCCTTTCCGTCTGTGTTATAGCCGATAAACCGCCCATCCTCCCTTACGACGGTATTGACAGCACCTATCGCCTCCGCAAGCGGGTCGATGCCATCCAGAATCGGGATAATGGAACTTTTATGCGGAATGGTAACGTTGAATCCACTTATCCCCATTACTTTCATTCCCTCGACTGCTGTCTTTAAATCTTCAATCTTGATTCGGAACGGCTGATAATGGCCGTCGATGCCAAGAGATTTGAATTCTTGATTATGCATGGCCGGTGAAAGGGAATGTCCAATTGGATCCCCGATGACTCCGTATAATTTTTTCATATCCTGAACCTCCGTTGAAGAATCCCTTATATAAGGGATTTACGCAGCATGACACTTACACCTTTTGGTACATGTGCAGCAATTTTTACACCCGGATCATTGACAGTCACCCAGCCCAGGCCAGAGAATACGATATCCGTTTTGCCTTCCTTTATTGTGAACTCACGCCGGACCATTTCAGGGAATCCGTCTGCATAATCGCTCCGCGGAGGCTGAAGCAATTCTCCGACATGGTTTTCATACAATTGGTCTGCGTTTTCCAATTTGGTTCTATGGATCGTAAGATCGTTGGATAAATAGCAGACAAAGGACTTTCTCCCGCCTTTCATATAATCGAACCTGGCCAGTCCGCCAAAAAACAGGGTCTGCTCTTCATTCAGCTGAAAAACTCTTGGTTTGATTTCCTTTTTGGGAGTGATCAGCTTTAAATCCGCTTTGTCCACAAAATGGGCCATTTGATGGTGGTTGATGATACCGGGAGTATCAATCAAAGCTTTACCGTCCTCCAGCGGAATTTCTATGATATCGAGGGTGGTACCAGGAAAATGGGATGTCGTGATCACATCCCCCTTGCCGGCCACTTCCTTGATGATCCTATTGATGAATGTAGATTTCCCTACATTTGTACAGCCTACTACATATACGTCCCTGCCTTGTCTGTAATGGTCAATCTGTTCCAGGGCTTCCCTTATATGGTGCCCCTTTGTGGAACTGACAAGCAGAACATCAATCGGCTGCAGCCCGAGTTCCTTTGCCTGGCTTTTCATCCATTGCACCAGGCGGTTATGCTTTGTCGATTTCGGAAGCAGATCCGCCTTATTCCCCACAAGCAATATGGGGTTTTTTCCCACAAACCGATGAAGGCCCGGGAGCCAGCTTCCGTTGAAATCAAAGATGTCTATCACTTTTACGATCAAGCTGTCCGTCTGTCCCAGCTGATTCAGGATGTTCAGGAAATCCTGGTCTGTCAGTGACACATCCTGCACTTCATTATAATGTTTCAGCCTGAAGCACCTCTGGCATACAATCTCTTCCTTGGCCAGTGATGAGCGGGGGGTATAGCCCAATTCATCGGGAGATTCTGTTTGAATGGACACTCCGCAGCCAATGCAATGTATGATATCGTTTGTCACTTTTTCTCCTCCCAGTCAATCAGTCCTTTGCGTTTAAAGGCAGCCATGATCCTGCGCTCGATCGCCCGGTTGAATCGGGTAAAGAACCCATCGGACTGGGCCACCGGCACAACCAGGATGGTATAGAACCCAGCACGGTTCCCCCCAAAAACATCGGTCAAAAGCTGATCCCCTATAATGACCGTATCTTCTCTGCGGAGCCCCATCTCCCTGGCCGCCTTCCTGAAGGCTCTTCCAAGAGGTTTCCTCGCTTTATGTATAAAAGGGATCCCAAGCGGATCGGAAAAAGCTTTGACCCGTTTCTCACTATTATTCGACACGATTGTTACTTTGATGTCATGATTTTTCATTTCTTCAAACCATTCCGCAAGCTGCGGCGTGGCACTCGGTCTGTCCCATTCCACCAATGTGTTGTCCAGATCCGTAATGATTCCCTTGACTCCCCTTTTATTCAATTCGTCAGGGGTGATTTGGAAGATGTTTTTTACGTACTCACTAGGCAAGAATTTATTCAACAATCATCTGCACCTCATTATTTAAACTTTTGCTATGTTCATCTTACTCGATAATCGTTTACCTTTCAAAAACGACCTATACGGTTTCAAAAAATATGATTAAAAGTTTTCGACAAAATTTGTTGCCATTCAATCTGTGGATAACTTTATGAACAGACAGAAGACGATAGGGTCAATCGCCAGAAAGGATATCAACAACATAATCACAGCTTATCCACGGTTGGTTGTGGATAAAGGAACACTTGTTCCTCAGGGTTAATTTTGATAAAGTGTGGGTATAGCATAGACGTACATATCTGATTCCTAAGTAAATCAATTAATAATTAGGTTTTTTTGGAGGTGAAGCTGATGAAAAGATTATCCGACGACTTACTCATTGAATCGTATTACAAAGCAAAGAAGCTCAACCTTAGCAATGAATTTATCCACCTCATAGAAACTGAAATCCACAGACGTTCATTGGCAAACCGCATTAAAATGTATTGCTGATCATATAGATAAGCGCCTTCAATGGAAGGCGCTTTTTTATGGCGTTAACGTTCCGAGAGGCTCCCCCATCTTGATTTCCTTTGGCACATCCAGCTCAGAATGGATGTTGAATGCACTCTTTTCGAACAGAAGGATGACCGTTGAACCAAAGGA
>DATBUB010000316.1:0-6075 GCA_036516555.1 Bacillaceae bacterium | reverse complement strand
CATGCATTCTCTCCCGGGTGATCCCTGAAGATTTCTCCAGTTCTGCCCACTCCAAAGCTTCAACATGGGACTTAAGATTTTCCATTCCATTTGCATGTTCTCTTATAAAATCCAGGTCTATGGCTGAACCGGGCTGTTCCTCCTCCATTTCGAACCAGTGCTTGATGACTCCATTCATGAACGCGATATCTCCGCCAATATTCACTTGGTAAAAATCATCGGCGATCTTTGTGCCGAACAGGGCAGAATCCGGTATGGAAGGGACCCAGTACCCGTCCATGGCAGGTTCCCTATAAGGGTTAATGCAAATAATTTTGGTGCCTTTCCGTTTTGCGGCATACATATATTTCGTAGAGACCGGCTGGTTGTTGGCCGCCACGGAACCCCAGAAAATGAGGACATCCGTACCGATCCAGTCCTGGTAATTGCAGCTGGAAGCACCTATGCCAAGGGATCTTTTCAGCGCCGTTTTACTTGGTGAGTGGCATATCCTAGAGGCATTGTCTATATTGTTGGTGCCTAGGAAGCGGGCGAGCTTTCCGGCTGTATAATACACCTCGTTCGTGATTCCCCGCGCTGTCAGGAAGAACGCAAGCTGTTTCGGATCGATGGATGCTACCTTGTCTGCAACCTTATCAAGTGCTTCATCCCATGAAATCCGCCTGAACTTTCTTTCTCCCGGTTTGCGGGAAAGAGGGTAGGGGATGCGGCCGAGCTTCCGTAATTCTGTACTGTCCATTTTTCTCAATTCATCGATATCACTGTGAAGTATTTCTTCCTTGATGGCGGGCATGGTATTCAAGCGCAGCACATTCAGCCGTGTTGTGCATAAGTGCGGTCCGGCAAGTGTCTGATCGTAGAGTCCCGAAACACCCAGAGCACAGCCGTCACAAACACCTTGTGTCAAAATCCTGTAGGCATATGGCAAATTGTCCCGGTTTTCCATCACAACTTTCATCGTGTCCCGGATATGTTTGGGTTTAACCTTTCCCAAGCCGAAGGGAATGGGGCTAACCCAATGCTTTGGGTCTGGTGTCGTGGGAAGCTTCATTGGTCCCTTGTGTTTTGTTTTTCCCATTATTCTCATCCTTTCCATATTGCTATGATACAAAAAAACCACCGCAAAAAGCTGCTTATCGTCGGCTGATAAGAGAATTCACGGTGGTTAGTCTTTAACAGGAGCGCTGCCAAGTGCCAACCGGAATATTGTGTTTGTTTATGGATTTGGTGCGTTTGTGAACTTTTTTTCCAGGTCTTGGTCAAATACAAAAATGGACATTCCAAAATCTTTTTCAATATCAATATCCACAAACAAGTCAATAAATTTGGCACCCAGAAATTCTTCCATCTCGACAGGATGGTTCCTCCTATACATCTGCTTGACCATTTCAGTTCTTGCGGCACGGAGCATTTGCTTCCCATCTTCATCCATTGCGATGAATTTCTCAACGGGGGACAGGTTGCCCTCCATTTCACAAATGGCCCAATTTTTACAGAAGGTGGTTCTGATATGGCTTGGTCCTTTTCCCATATGGCGCTTTCGGAAGGACCTGACCAGATTGCTGAATTCGGCTTCATATTTTGTCATTGCGGCTACCCTCTTGGTAAATGGCTTCCCTCTCATTCTATCATGTTTGGAAAACTTCTCAATAGTCTAATTAAGGTTAGCCGTTCTTGGTGCGCCTTTTCGGATGGATTGACTGTTTCTCAGCTTTTTGATTTCTAAGCGGATGACCAGCGATACAACAAAGGCGACTACGAATAACCCCGCAAAGAACATAAGACTATTGGCGTAGCTTCCGGTTGCATCCTTAATCCAGGCTGCAAACATAGGGCCGGCCAGTCCTGCTGCCGCCCAAGCGGTCAAAATATACCCATGGATGGCCCCCAGCTGTTTTGTCCCGAATAAATCACCGATATACGCAGGGATAGAGGCAAATCCCCCTCCATAGCATGTATAAATGATGGCGAGCATGATTTGGAACAGAATAGATATTGTAGTAAAGGGAAGAAGGGCAAACAGGATTATCTGGAGCCCGAAAAAGATCGTATATGTATTGGGCCTTCCAAGGTAATCCGATGCGGATGCCCAGCCGATTCTTCCCAGGCCGTTAAAGATGCCAAGCACTCCGACAAGTGCAGCTGCTTCCGCCGTGCTCATCCCGATGCTTTCCTGCGCCAGTGGTTTCGCGGCAGACAATATGGCAATCCCGCAAGTAATATTTATGAAGAGCATAATCCACAAATAGTAAAATCTTGGTGTTTTGATGGCTTCGTTTGCTGTCAGCTGGGACAGATCCTCCATGATCTTGCCGGCTTTCACTTTTTCCTCAAAGCCTTTTGGAGCCCATCCTGCAGGCGGTTTTTTAAGGTAAAGTGAGGAGGCCGTCATGACGATAAAATAGGCTACTCCGAGAATATAGAAGGTGTTCGCAATACCGACTGATTTGATGAGTGCATCCATGACGGGGCTGCTGATGGCTGCTGCAAAGCCAAACCCCATGATGGCAAGCCCTGTTGCAAGTCCTCTCCGGTCTGGAAACCATTTTACAAGCGTGGAGACCGGAGCGATATATCCCACTCCAAGACCGATTCCCCCAAGCACTCCATAAAAGATATACAGCATTGGCAGTGAAGAAAGATTAACTGCAAATCCAGAGCCGAATACTCCTATACCAAAAAAGATGGATGCCAGGAGTCCGGCTTTTCTGGGACCGTGCTTCTCGACAAAATGGCCCAAGAAGGCTGCAGACAGTCCAAGAAACAAAATCGCCAGACTGAACGTCAGCTGAACCTGGCTTGCGGTCCATTGAAACTCCTCCATGAGGGGGGTGGTAAAGTTGCTCCATGCATAGACAGATCCAATGGAAATATGGATCCCTACGGCGGATGTGACGATCAGCCATCTGTTTTTCAATTTCTTTTCCATGTTAAACACTCCTTTTTTGTCAACTCTGAAAGCGATTTCAAAATAGTCTAAAAAGCAGAAATAACAAACTTTTTGGACTATTTTGTCTTGAGGACTATACTACCATATATATTTCGGTGTAGTAAATAAAAATTTATATAAAATTTTCCAAACCTGGGCACTGGCTTCTGCTGCGCATGAAAAATAGAATAGAATAGTATTCTTGGCAAGCTGACTGGTATCCCTTAAGATATGAAAAGGGCCATACATAATTTTGGAGGATACGTCTATGCTGCCATTATCATTATTTAATTTTGTCTATTATTGGGGAATATCCCTGACAGTGGCTTTCTTGCCGCTTTTATTCCGTTATAAAGGGATGAGCTCCGGAGAAATTGGACTTTTGCTTTCTGTAGGACCATTCGTCGCCATTTTTGCGCAGCCGCTTTGGGGAGTCATTTCGGACAGGCGCCAAACGGTCAAGAAAATGATTTTGCTGCTGTTGGCTGCCTCGTTGATTGTGAGTACGGGCGTCTTTTTGGGCGGGACGTTTTCCTTCCTTTTTATTGCCATGGGGCTGTTCCACTTTTTTATGTCGCCCATTCAGCCTCTCACCGACAGCCTGGCAACTACATATGCGGCAGAAAATAACGTGAATTACGGATCAATCCGGCTTTGGGGTTCACTTGGTTTTTCCGTTGCAGCCTTTGTCATAGGGTTGGTCGTCGGACAGATCGGCATCGGGAAAATTGGTTTTGTTTATGCGGGGATTATGATTCTTTCCATTGCGATTTCCTTCTTGCTGGCAGATTCATCGGGAAAAAAAACGCCAGTATCACTGGATGCAATTAAAGGGACCCTGAAAAATCCTTACTATACTCTTTTCCTTGGGGCCGCTCTTCTTTTGTCCATTCCTCATAGAATGAATGACAGCTTGCTTGGCCTATATATGTCCGAACTGGGAGCATCCGAAGGCCAGATCGGAGCGGCATGGACACTGGCGGCACTTAGTGAAGCCGTTGTCATCGGGGTGATGTTTATTTTGATGAAGAGATTTCACCTGTTGAAGCTGATTATGTTTGCAGGGCTGCTGTATTCTTTGCGCTGGATGCTGTACAGCTTTGCATCCGAGCCTGGCATACTTGTTCTCCTTCAGGCCATGCACAGCTTAACGTTTGCCATCTTTATCGTAGCGTCTGTACAGTATGTGGCCACTGTAGTCCCAACTGAAATGCTGGCGACCGGGCAAGCGGTTTTCTTCGCCATTTTCAGCGGCGTTGCGGGGATCATCGGAAGTTCTGCAGGCGGGTATTTCATGGATGCCATGGGAGCTTCCTTTGTCTATCGGGCAGGAAGTGCAAGCGCCTTGGCAGGTACGTTGGTCTGTGCCATGCTGCTGGGCCTCGCGAAGAAGAAAAAGAATCATAGAAAGAAAATCCAAACCAGCTCAATGCAGCAATAGGAAAAGCGCGGCATTATATTTATCTTCCAAAGCCCATCCGGCGTATCGTGTTTATTTCTCTTAAATCGGGGGTAACTCCATACTAGCCAAAAAAATGAAGGAGGAGTTTCGTTTGAACGACAGACATGTTGCCGGATTTTATGACACGGAAGAAGAAGCGATTGCAGCCATTGAGCAGTTGAAAAGGGAAGGATACCGTTCGGAGGATATCTCAGTCATAAGCAAAAACAGCGAAGATGTGGATGCCATCACAGAAGAAACGGATACCAAAGCAGCTGAAGGTGCTGCAACCGGCGCAACCACCGGCGGAGTTCTCGGAGGATTGGGAGGTGTCCTGGCTGGTCTTGGCGCGCTGGCTATCCCTGGAATCGGTCCTGTAGTGGCTGCAGGACCCATTGTGGCAGGACTGACCGGGGCCGCTGCAGGTGCCGGTGTCGGAGGGATAGCAGGTGCCCTGATTGGAATGGGCATTCCGGAGGAAGAAGCACATCGTTACAATGATTATGTTAACGAAGGGAAAATCCTTGTCCTGGTCGACAGGGAAAGCAAAGGGCCGTTGCTGTAATCACACTGTTATGACGAACAAGGAATCTGCAGGTTATGATGCCTGAGGGTTCCTTGTTTTTTTCTGGTATGCATGCCTTTTGTGAAAATATGCCGTGAAGAAAGGGCATGTTATAATGAACATGGATAAATCGTAAGCAGAGAGGAAGGATACTTATGCTTGAAGCCGGGACCATCGCCGTCATGACACCTGTCCGTGAAACCGATTTCGGATATTTCTTGTCAGACGGTGAAGAAGATGTTCTGCTGCACCGAAGTGAAATAACAGAAGAATTTGATCCTGAAAGAGAACATACCGTCTTTTTGTACCAGGACCACGAGGGACGGCTTGCGGCTACACTGACGATTCCGGAGATCAGGCAAGGTACATACGGCTGGGCTGAAGTGGTGGAAGTGAAAAAGAACCTTGGGGTTTTTATACATATCGGTCTCAAAAAAGATATTCTTGTATCGTTAGATGACTTGCCTGCACTTTTTCATCTATGGCCGGAGGAAGGGGACAGGCTGTATTGCACGCTGAAGACAGACAGCAAGAACCGCCTGTTTGGCAAGCTTGGAACCGAGGAAGTCATGCGAGAGCTGGCGGTGCCTGCAGACAGAAAGGCATTTAACCAAAATGTCAGAGGGACAGTATACCGTCTGTTGCTTTCCGGTTCATTTATGATGACAGAAGAAGGATTTCTTGGATTTGTCCACGAGTCAGAGCGGCACCAGGAACCCCGTCTTGGACAGAAGGTGGAAGGCAGGATCATTGATGTGAAAGATGATGGAACCATCAATGTGTCCTTGCTGCCAAGGAAATATGAACGGCTGGAAGAGGATGCTGAGAAGATCTATTCGTATTTGACTCAGCGAGGCGGTTCGATGCCTTATTGGGACAAAAGTCTTCCGGAAGAAATTGCCAGTCGATTTGATATGAGCAAAGCTTCCTTCAAAAGGGCTTTGGGACAATTGATGAAGAAAGGGCTTATTGTCCAGCGTGATGGCTGGACATACACGAAGGAAGAATCGGTTAAAAATGATGGCCGTTGACAACGGCTCAAAGGGAAGTCTCATCTTCTTCCTTTTCATTTCTTGAATCAAGCTCTTTTTGAAATTTTTCATCAATCAGCTTTTTGTTCCCATAGACAAAGAGCAGGTC
>DATBUB010000315.1:0-7767 GCA_036516555.1 Bacillaceae bacterium | reverse complement strand
AAGTAAAGAAAACTTCAAAATCGGCGGCGAGAAAATGCCGATTGAAGTCATCAGGGCTTTTGCTCACTTGAAAAAAGCGGCCGCGGTAGTGAATAATGAACTCGGAAAGCTTTCTGATGCAAAGAAAAACGCAATCACAGCGGCCTGTGATGAAGTGCTGGAAGGCAAATTTGATGAGCACTTCCCGCTTGTCGTATGGCAAACAGGAAGCGGCACCCAATCCAACATGAATGTGAATGAAGTGGTGGCGCGACGTGCAAATGAATTGCTTAAAGAGCAGGGTGCTGATGAAAAAATCCATCCGAACGATGACATCAACATGTCACAAAGCTCCAACGATACATTCCCGACCGCTATGCATGTGGCGGCTTACGAAGAAATATACCGCCGTCTTGTACCTGCGCTGGAACAATTGAAATCCACGCTTCAGGAAAAAGAGCAGGCATATATGAATATCATCAAAATCGGAAGAACGCACTTGCAGGATGCGACTCCCCTTACGCTCGGCCAGGAAATCAGCGGCTGGAGAGCGATGCTTGAAAAAAGCGAACGGATGATCAAAGAAAGTGCTGAACATCTTCTGAACCTTGCAATCGGCGGAACCGCAGTCGGTACGGGCATTAATGCCGAGCCTGAATTTGGCGATAAAGTGGCAGAGCAAATCAGCAAACAAACAGGCTATGCTTTTAAATCTTCCGACAACAAATTCCATGCGCTTACAAGCCATGACGAAGTGGTTTATGCCCATGGTGCTCTGAAAGGCCTTGCGGCCGACCTTACGAAGATTGCCAACGACGTGCGCTGGCTTGCCAGCGGCCCTCGAAGCGGGATCGGCGAAATCACCATCCCAGCGAATGAGCCGGGAAGCTCCATCATGCCAGGTAAAGTCAACCCTACACAAAGTGAGGCTCTTACGATGGCAGCGGTCCAGGTATTTGGAAACGATGCAGCCATCGGATTTGCAGCCAGCCAAGGCAACTTTGAGCTTAACGTCTATAAACCTGTCATCATTTACAACTTCCTGCAATCCGTTCATCTTCTTGCGGACGGCATGATCTCTTTTGATGAAAAATGTGCGCAGGGCATTGAGCCAAATCTCGACATCATTGAGCAAAACGTGAACCGCTCCCTGATGCTCGTAACAGCACTAAACCCGCATATCGGCTATGAAAAAGCAGCGGAAATCGCCAAGCTTGCGTTCAAGGACGGCTCCACACTGAAAGAAGCCGCCATCAAAACCGGCTATTTGACAGAAGAGCAATACGACCAATGGATCGATCCAAAGAAAATGGTCAATCTCAACCTATAATGAAAGCGAATGAAAGCCCCCGGGACATCTCCGGGGGCTTTTAGCCATTCTATTATATAAAGTTGTTAATTAGCGGGAAAATCCGCCAAGCTGCTGTTCAGCCATTTGAACTAGACGCTTAGTGATTTCTCCACCGACAGAACCGTTAGCACGGGAAGTTGTGTCCGCACCAAGGTTAACACCAAATTCTTGAGCGATTTCGAACTTCATTTGGTCAAGGGCTTGCTGAGCACCAGAAACCAAAAGCTGGTTGTTGTTGCTGTTGTTAGCCATTTGTGTCATCTCCTTGTTGTTGTATTGTGGTAATGGTTGGGTTAGCCGGGATTGCACCGGCACACAGCTTAAGGCTGTGACCATCTGATTGGTTTAACCCAATGTTGAGGTTTGTATTTTGTATTATGTTTTTCTTTAATGAAATTATGCTATCGCTGCAACGGGAATTTTTTCCGGATTCCTCACTGCTTTTGCTGCATATTTTCATCATGTCCACAAAGGATAACAGTATACGCGAGACCTTTAAGATCGAGGTGGAAAACATGGAACACTGCCTTTACTGCAACTGGTCGGCCTATGAGCAAATTTCCTGTCCAAACTGCTCTTCCGGCATGAGTGATATGGGAAAAATATATGATTATTACGATGATTATTCTCCCTATATGGATATCGATTTAAACAAGCTGGTGGACGGCGATCCAGCCAGTGCAGCGCGAGAAGAATGTGTCCATCTTTTCCAATGCTCGGTATGCGGGGAAGAGGAAGAGGTCACTGTGAGGTTCGGCTAATGTAAATTTCGTATGAAGCCGAATTACCGTTAGCTTATTTGGTTGAATTTGTATACGTATTTCATTTGCGAATTGTAGTCAATGGCCAGTAAATTTAATCGAACGGACAGTAAAGCTTGTTTTGTGGACAGTAAACTGCTTCCAATGGACAGTAAGTGAGAAACTCCCCTGTAATGTTGGAGAATTAGTGGATAAATGTTGAACATCTTGTTGTTTTGCGGATATGGCCCCTATCGTATAAAAAAAACGCAGCACTTGGCTGCGTTTTTCGGCTGATGTTATTATCGGATGCGCTGTTCTGTCGTGATATCAAAGAAATGAACTTTGTTCATGTCAAACGCCAGGTCAAGCTTCTGTCCAGGATGGATATCGCTCCGGGAATCGACCCTGGAAACGAATTCCTGGTTGCCGATGCGGGAGTACAGCATGGTTTCTGCACCGGTCAGTTCGGATACCTCGATGGTGACATTCACTTTTGAACCAGGTGTGGAGTCAATGAAAGCAGGCTCATCATGGATATCTTCAGGACGGATTCCCATGACGATATCTTTGCCCACATAATCCTGTTCACGAAGGAGTTTCATTTTTCCTTCCGGAACCGATACTTTTACATTGCCGTCAAGGACAAATCCATCGGCTTCCAGGCGGCCATGGAAGAAGTTCATGGCAGGAGAGCCGATGAAACCTCCGACAAAAATATTTTCAGGATTGTCGTACACTTCTTTAGGTGAGCCTACCTGCTGGATGATGCCGTCTTTCATGACAACAATCCGGCTTGCCATCGTCATGGCCTCTGTCTGGTCATGCGTAACGTAAATGGTTGTTGTTTGAAGACGCTGGTGAAGCTTTGCGATTTCCGCACGCATTTGAACACGGAGCTTGGCGTCCAGGTTGGAAAGCGGCTCGTCCATCAGGAACACTTTTGCATCCCGGACAATGGCGCGGCCAAGGGCCACACGCTGGCGCTGACCGCCGGAAAGCGCTTTTGGTTTGCGGTCCAGATAGTTTTCCAGACCAAGAATCTTAGCAGCATCCTGTACACGCTGGTCAATTTCTTTCTTGGGCATTTTGCGGAGCTTCAAGCCAAATGCCATATTGTCATAAACGCTCATATGCGGATAGAGTGCATAGTTCTGGAAAACCATTGCGATATCGCGGTCTTTCGGGGCCACATCGTTTACACGCTTGTCATCAATGTAAAATTCGCCCTTTGTAATCTCTTCCAGACCGGCAATCATACGCAGCGTCGTGGATTTACCGCAGCCGGAAGGACCGACGAACACGATAAATTCCTTGTCTTTGATATGCAGGTTGAAATCTTCAACTGCGGTCACTTTGTTATCATAAACTTTGTAAATGTGTTCCAGGCGCAATTCAGCCATTGTCACATCCCCCTCACAATATTATGTATGTAAGAACAGTGTAAGGGAAATTCCATAAAAGGCGCTATGGACAGGGTGCACAAAAAACGCCTGCCATTTTCGGCAGGCTGCCCATCAGCCATTTTCATTGTGGAGGCAGGCTAAATAAGCGGTAAGTGCCCCATGAAAGGATTTGATGTCAATGCCGGTCTTCGAGATAAACTTATCAATCCGGTACTGCAGGCTATTTCTGTGCAAAAATAATTCCTTTGCCGTCAAGGTTGCATTGGAATGGTTCTCAATATACCTTTTAATGGCTGCAGCCAGTTCCCGGTCATCATTCAAGAGGGACTGAATGTTCGCGAATAAAGTGTTTCTTTCAAGCGGAGGAATGATATGATTCAAATATAAGGGCATGACTTTTTCAAGAGTAATGAGCCTTTCTTTTTGGTTATGGAGCAGGCTGAAATGGAACAGGGATTTTTCCAGTGGAAAAAGGTCTTTCAGAGCGGTTGCGGTGTCACGGAACTGGCCCACATAGAAGTGAATTTTAAAGAAAAAATCGCTTTCAAAAGCTTGTATGGCTGACACCAGCTCTTCTTCGGCAACATTGGGGTCATTTTCACGTTCAATGATCACTCCTTCTTGCCATGTTTCCGGCACATGGATAATGGAGTAAGGAAACAGGCTTTTGATTGCTTCCTCCCATTCCTCAAATAGAAATTCTTCTTTTAATTCCGTCATTTTATAGTGAATCAGGCGGCAGGTTACCGGCGAATCGGAAGGAGCGGGGCCGTCCTTGTGTAAAAAAGTATGCCAAGTCCTTGCTTCTTCCGCCATGGGCGGTTCCTTCTTGATTTCATCCATCGGAAACAGCGTTTCCAGGATTCTCCTTTCGTCAGGGGGGAGGTCATGCTTGGGAATTCCAATGAAATAACCGCTTTGCGGGTCTTTTAACCATATATATGTACGGTCCAGATTTCGGCTGTCTGAAAGGATGGCGGATGAATATAATTTTTTTATTTGTTCCAGCATGGGCATCGCCTCTTATTGTTTATTCGTCATATAGGGAAGGGACTGATAAGAGCATCAGCCCCTTGGTGTTGTCAATCGATTTCTTTAGGCAGATCTTCCTCGAAAAAATCGGTGGTTTGCTCAATGTTCGTGGAATCTGGCCGCATAAAAACATGGCCGCCAGCCATTCCTTCATTGACCATTCTGTCTACATCCATAAAGAACTCGTCTCTTCCCTGATTCGTTGAATCGGGTAGAAAGGAGTTTTTACCCTTCTTGTCCTCCATGCCATCAGCCTCCTTTGCAGCTAGTTTGGTCTGTTGATGGCAAGGGGCATTCATTCTTTTCCTGGTAACATTTGCACTTGTTTATCTTTGCTGGTCATATACATGGTACAGCATCAAATCATGAATTTGCTTTTGAAGAACCGGTTCCACTGCTCCCTCTGGAGCCTGGGAGCTCCATTCAATTTTCCCTGAAGCATGGTACAAACCTTCAAAACGGCTGCCATTATGGTAAAAGGAAAACTTCCAACCAGGAAGGCGCTTATCTTCATACAGCGACTGATACTGAAAGTGCTGAAGCATCTGTCATCACCCCAAACCCATCATAACACATCACTCAGGTGCCAGGCACCAGGGGGACAGCTTCAAAGGTGCCTGGTTCAAAGGGGACAGGTTCAAAAGGGACAGGTTTCAGCGGAAGAGGAGATGCGGCTCCCGTATGGTTTTTTCCGTCAGGTGGACAGCGAAGGAGAGAGCCAGCCTTCTTGTCAGCAGGTCGGACTCCCGAAGTCCCGGATGGGTAAAGATGCCTCTTCCCGGTTTTGAATTTGCTTCAAACATCCACACTTTTCCCTGCTTGTCGAGTCCAAGGTCAAATCCGATTTCTCCAATGATCCCCCCTATATTATCCTCTATGGCGCTGGCGAGTTCGATTGCCGTTTGTTCCAGTTTCCTAGAGATTTCCCTCCGCTCATCTTCGTCAGAAAACATTTCCTCCATCGTGTACACCTTTCCTCCGTTGCCCTCATGCGTGGTAGGGCTGCCAATCCCGGCAGCTTTTGCCGCTATGGCCGCTACGACCCATTTGCCGTTTTCATCTTTATGCGCATGCAAACGGAAATCGACGGGCTTTTTGTCCTTCCGGATTAAATGGATTCCCTGCTGCACTACGGCGCTCTCGAGCTGTTTCCCGGTGTAAACATGCTTGAGGAGGGATTCAAGTGAACTGAATTTTAACAATTTTGTTTTGCCGTCAAAATATCGGCAATAGTAATCCCTGTTTTTCGCATCAAGCAATATTTGCCGTATTCCGTTTCCCCTGCTGCCATCCGGGTGCTTTAAATAGATATGGCCATACTCCTCCAGCATCCTCTCCATGTCGGAGAAAGACAGGAAGGGCAGGGTCTCAGGCAAATAGGACTCCGCACGCCCATCGCTGCATAGCTTCTCGTATACATCCAGCTTGTTGAAAAATCCGGGGTTGTACCATGGAATCAGGTAATCCTTTTCCAGCGTTTCCTTTACTTTTTTTGCCGCCGGCTCTCTCTCGGCCTGGCGATTTGGCAGACGGTCATAAATGACATTGGGAAACGGAACAGCCTTCTTTACCCAGCCCTTGTGATGATGGAAAAAACCATGGATCACGCCTTGCTCCCAGTCAATATGCTGTTCCCCAAACAAAAAAGGAACGGCTCCCACAGAAGATTGAACGGAAAGCAGCCTCGCAAAGGATGCCGATCGGGCACCTGCAGGCATCATCTGGAAGGGGGTGAAGCCGGAAGTGAAGATGCCCACGAGCGGGCCTGCATGCAGTACGTCATCCTCTTCGAATAAATAGAGGGAATGAATAAATTCCGGTACGAGCAGCTTTTCCGCAAGCGCAGAGCTGATGGCAATCACATTTCTTCCGTTTGGATGACGGCGGATGGCAGCTTCCGTCACCGAAGCGCCGAAAGCCACTCTTTTTATTTCCTGTTTGAGCTGCATTTCCCTGGGGTAAAACAACTGAAGCTCATCACCTTCAAAAATGTCAAACCTATACCGTTTACTCATCGGGAATACCTCCTCCAAAGCCCATCTGTTTGCGTTGATCCCGGCTGTTTCCTTATAATCAGAACATGGAGCGTTTTTCGCCCTCTCGCCCCGGCAATATGTATAAGCCGGGAGTTGCCATTTTTTATGCACCAATGTGCAAACAGTGGGCGCTTCCTTTTTTTATCGTATACAAATGAATGCAGGAAGGTTCTTAAAACCTTCATGAATAGCAGCGGAAGGATGATGTGAAATTGTCTACCTGGATATTGCAGCTTTTATTTATGGTCTTGATCGGCGGACTTATAGGAGGCTTTACAAACTTTCTGGCAATCAGAATGCTGTTCAGGCCTTACAGGACCCTTTATATAGGCAAATGGCAGCTGCCGTTTACACCCGGCCTCATTCCGAAGAGGCAAGGGGAGCTTGCATCCCAGATCGGGAAACTCGTTGTCAGCCATTTGGTGACACCGGAGAGTCTGCAAAAAAAGCTGTCGGAAGAAAAGTTTAAACAAGAGACAGAATCTCTTGCCGGCTTGCAACAGGCATTAGTACTGGTACAACAGGAACTGGAAATGACCGCGCCATTGGTGGCTAAAGGGGCAGCCAGTGAAGTTGAAGTTCTACGGTTGAAGCGTGAAGCCAATGATTTGCGTAATCAGATGAATGATATTCGCAACCAATATTATGTGAAAGCACGGGAAGAACTGTCCAAAGCCAATACTGATGTGGAAACCCAGCAACAGGTGGTACGCGGCAAGTCAGATACCTTGAACCGGACCATTTTTAAATCCCCAGTCCGTGGCGTGGTGAAAGAAATTGATGTCATGACTTTGGGTGGCGTGGTTCCGCAAAATGGCAAGCTGATGACCATCGTGCCTCTGGATGAAAAATTACTGGTTGAAGCCCGAATTTCACCACGTGATATTGCTTTTATCCGACCTGATCAGGAAGCACTGGTTAAAATTACGGCCTATGATTACTCGATTTATGGTGGTCTAAAAGGCAAAGTGACCGTGATTTCGCCAGATACCTTGCGGGATGAAGTCAAACAGGATCAGTTCTATTATCGGGTGTATATTCGTACCGATAGTGACAAGCTGAGAAACGCCGCCGGGCAGGAGTTTAACATCACACCAGGTATGGTGGCTTCTGTTGATATTCGTACCGGAGCAAAAACGGTAATGGACTATCTGATCAAGCCATTCAACAAGGCTAAAGAAGCGTTGCGTGAACGTTAAATTTAAAAGTAATTAATAAAATTA